>JAADIB010000403.1 GCA_013151565.1 Chlorobiota bacterium | reverse complement strand
TCCGATAAACTCACATACTATAACAAGACCAGTAAAGCCGTTGCCGTTGGTAACGTGGAAATAATCAGTGAAGAATCAGCGATCTACGCTGACAGCTTGGTTCATTTTCGAGATATAAATCATTCCGAAGCTTTTAATAATGTTGTTATTAATGACTCAAAAAATGATTTGAATATTACAGGGAATTATCTCATTGATGATGGAGAACAGAAGTACACCCGTATAACAGGCGCGCCTTTATTGAGGAAAGTCGATACTACATCGTCAGGTCAGCTTGACACTCTTTATATCCGTTCAGCAATAATGGAATCAATCGGAGACTCAACGAATAGACTGATAGCAACAGATTCAGTAAAGATCATACGAGCTGATTTCGCTTCTGTAAATAATATCTCAATTTTGTATAGAGACGAAAATAAAATATTGACCTACAAAAGAGAAAATGATATTATACCGCCGGTTTTATGGTACACAACTTCGCAAATGGTTGGAGATACTATCAATATATATTTAAATAAGAGTCAGCTTGAATGGATTGATATAAGAGGTAATGCAACTATTATATCACAGAATGAAGATTATGAATATCGCTTTGATCAAATCACTGGAGATAGGATAGAACTCCATTTTGGTGAGCAAGGACTAAGAGAAACAGATGTGATTGATAATGTTTTGAGCATTTATTATATGTACGAAGACGGTGAGCCGAACGGACTGTTAAAATCAAGTTCTCAAAGAGCGAAAATGTTTTTCGAAGATAATGCGGTTGTGGATGTAAGATTGTATAAGTCCGTAGAAAGTGAGTATCACCCGGAAAATTTAGTAGAGGGAAAGGAAAAGGATTTTACTTTACCGACTTTTATTATTTATAATATTAAACCGGATCTAAAAGATTTATTGAAGGGGAGTAGATAAACATGTCCAAAATACTATCGTTAAGAAGTGAAGACCTTGTTAAGGTTTATAAAAAGAGAGCAGTGGTTGATAAAGTATCGGTAAGTGTACAACAAGGAGAGATTGTTGGGTTGCTAGGTCCGAACGGTGCGGGAAAGACAACTACTTTTTATATGATTGTGGGAATGATCAAACCGAAGAGCGGAAAAGTATTTCTGGACGAGAAAGAGATTTCATCGGAGCCAATGTACAAGCGGGCGAAAATGGGTATAGGTTATCTTCCGCAAGAGGCATCAGTTTTTAGAAGATTGAGTGTTGAAGATAATATCATGGCTATTCTTCAGATGTACAAGATGACAAACGAGGAAAGAAAAGCAAAAACAGAATCACTTCTAGAAGAATTGAATATAATGAATATTCGCAAGAGTAAGGGCTTCCAGCTTAGCGGAGGTGAGAGACGAAGAACTGAAATTGCAAGAGCGCTGGCGAACGATCCTAAATTCATTCTGCTTGATGAACCCTTTGCCGGAGTTGACCCGATAGCTGTTGAGGATATCATGAACATCGTTGCAAATTTAAAACATAAAGGTATCGGAATTTTGATCACTGATCATAATGTGCACGAAACCCTTGGTATTGTTGACCGGGGATATATTCTCATAGAAGGAAAACTTTTCAGAGAGGGAACTGCGGATGTTCTTGCTAACGATGAAAATGTACGAAAACTTTATCTTGGAGAGAAATTCAAACTGGAGCGATATTAAAAACCTCATATAAAAATGATTTACATTGCCTTTTGTATAAGTGGTTCTAACTCGGGTAAACTCCATTTGTCTTTATACACATCATACAACTTGATTGGAAGTTGAATTAGCAAAGGTTCTTTTTTAATATCCAGCCAAAATACGATTGCTTTCATATTCCCCGGTGCCATAGCAGTGCAGCCGACGGTTGAATCAGCCGGTCCGTCCCAATTGTGCAGAAATATACATGATCCCTTTTTCTTCGTAACAGGAGAGCAATTGTTATCAACGAAAACTCCAAACCTATACCACGGGTCAGCTTTCCACATCCTTTCTGACGAGTTCCAATCAACCGTATCGACCTCATTGTTCCGTACTATTTGATTGTAGAATTTGGACTTGGGATCATCAACACATTCGGTCTTTCCGGTGACTTGTATGTAAGGGATTTTCAAACCTTTCAATTTTTCTTTGGGAAGAAAACCAAAAGCTTTAGTCAAACTAAAAACGCCAGCAGGACTTTTCCCGTCACCTTCAACTTTGTCTTTCATCCCTTTATTATCAATTGGCATCAGTCCTTTTCCAACAGCAAAACCATTTTTACCAATAATGATCGGTATCGGTTCGGAAACTAAATCCCAGTTCGATTTTTTATTCCGTTCAAGTCTAAACAAAGCTCCGTCTGAAACGCTAGCCGAATCTGTGAGTACAACAATTATCTGTTCAGCTTTATCTATTGGTGTCTTTTTATTATCCTCTTGTGAATAAAATACAGAGACAAACAGGATAGAGAATAAAACGATGTATTTTAATTTTAAAATGGTGGACATAAATACTCAATAATATTTATAAGTTGATCAATGAAAATCAGCTAACTATGATTTAAATTCTCTAATGATCTTTTCAATTTCTTCTTTTGATATACCAGTGCCGTAAGTTTTCTCCTGATCATCACTTACCGGGTTTTGTTCTGTTAAGCTTAATTGGTTCATAAGTTGGATTACCCGCACGGGCAATTAACCTGTCCTCAATTTCTCCGAGGAAACCAGTAGTGCTTTTAGGATGATACGAAGAAAGATCACCGTTATAAGACGAAACCGATGAACCCGGGTTCATCGAGTTTGTTTCGAAAGCGAGGGTCTTGATATTCATCAGATGTTTAGCGGAAACATTTTCTGAGATAATTGATCCTCCCCATGTGCCAACGCCAAGTGTCATCGAAGGCATAAGTGCGGTTGTATATCCGACCGCTCCAAGGGAACTAGGTGTGTTCACCACAATTCTGAATGCAGGTTTTTCCAAAGCAAATTTCATGATTACTTCTTTGTCATTCGAGTGGATGACCAATGTATGTCCAATCCCTCCAAACTCTAAAAGATTGATACATCTATGACATCCTTCAAGCCACCCGTCAACAGTATAGAAAGCAAGTATAGGCGATAGTTTTTCCATGGAAAGAGGTTCAACTCTTCCGACTTGTGTACACTCGGCAATGAGTACTTTGGTTTCTGCCGGAACAGGGAAACCGGCAAAATCTGCGATGTACGTTGCAGGCTTGCCAACAATTTCGGGATTTATTCTTCTATCCTTTATTACAACCGATTCTAGCTTTTTCTTTTCTTCTTCATTCACAAAATAACATCCGAGTTTTTTAGCTTCGTCTATCACATAATTTTTAATAGATCGATCAACTATCATTGCCTGTTCGGATGAGCAGAGTGTTCCGTTATCAAATGTGGTTCCTGTAACGATATCGGCAACGGCTTTTTTATAGTCGGCTGTTTTTTCAATAAATGCCGGAACGTTTCCCGACCCGACTCCGTATGCAGGAGTGCCCGCGCTGTAGGCTGCTTTAACCATAGGGTTGCTTCCGGTTGCTAGGATCACCGACACATTTTTCTCTTTCATTAATGCTTCTGTACCGGCTAATGTCGGAGTGCTGAGAACGTGCATCAGTCCTTTCGGTGCGCCGGCAGCTTCCGCAGCTTCTGCTACTGTTCTCATTGCTTCGGTAGTGGATATTACTGCTTTCGGATGAGGCGAAGCAACAATAGCGTTTCGTGTTTTCAGTGAGATCAATGCTTTGAACATTACAGTTGATGTAGGATTAGTTGATG
>JAADIB010000113.1 GCA_013151565.1 Chlorobiota bacterium | reverse complement strand
AGCACCGGTTTCAGCGATTATTCTCTTTTTCCCAAGTCTGTTTGCCAGCAATATTTGACCGAGTGTGTTATTCATTTTGTGTGCACCGGTATGATTCAAGTCCTCACGTTTTAAGTAAATTTTTGCTTTGCCGTAATATTCGGTCAATCTGTTTGCAAATGTCAGCGGTGTGCTTCGTCCGTTATAATTCTTCTGCAATTCGAAAAGCTCATCGATGAAATTCTGATCTTCCTTTGCAGAATTATAAGTTTCCTCAAGTTCGTGTAAAGCGGTCATCAAAGTTTCCGGTACAAACTGTCCGCCGAATTCTCCGAACTTACCATTCTTATTTGGTTCTGTGTATGTGATAGGGTTACTGTTCATTTTGTTTTATCTGTTTAATGATATTTAAAATTTCAATGATCTTATTTTTGTCTTTTATCCCGGGAGAACTTTCAACGGATGATGATAGGTCAACTGCGCCCGGATGAATGGTTGAGTATATTTCCTTAATGTTACCGGCAGATACACCGCCGGCAATAATCACTCTGCTTCGGAGGTGCTTGGGAATCAGATTCCAGTCGAATGATTTTCCCGTTCCGCCAAGCTGCTCTGTATCTTTTACATCCAGAAGTACGTCGCAATTTTTGTATTTATCAATTTCTGTAAAGTCAAACAATTCATCCACTCCGAAACTTTTGATTACGGGATGAGTCATCTGTTCAAAATATTCCGGTGATTCGCTGCCGTGAAGCTGAACGGCATTGAGTCCGACTGATTTTGCAATACGGTTTACTTCGTTTATTTCTTCATTCACAAATACACCAACTTTCATTAAGAAGGGAGGAAGTGAGCGGGCAATTTCCTTTGCTGCCTCAGTCTGAATATACCGTTTGCTCTTCGGATAAAAAATAAATCCAATTGCATCCGCTCCGTATTCGGAGCAAAGCAGTGCATCTTCCTTCCTTGTTATGCCGCATATTTTAATTTTCATTTTATTAGCCGCGAATTCACGAATTATTTATAGTTCAAACCTAATCATTTATTTGGCAGTACCGTTTCATTCGTTTCAATGAATCACCAATATTTTCAGTACGCATAAAATGTTCACCGATCAATACTGCGTCGACATTAATGCTCTTGATAAAATCAATATCATCTTTTGTGCTGATCCCGGATTCCGATACCAGAATTACATCATTATCTATTTTTTTTGAGATCAATTCGGTTGTTTTTAAGTCCGTTTTGAATTTTGTAAGGTCTCTATTGTTAATACCGATAATTCTATTCTTTGTGAAATCAATTTTATTTAACTGCCCCTCGCTATGCATTTCCAAAAGCACTGACATTCCAAGTTCAAAAGCCGCATCGCTTAATTCAGCGATTTGAGTTTTTGATAGTATTTCAGAAATTAATAATATTGCATCAGCACCGTTTGATTTGGCTTCAAATACTTGATACTCATCGATGATAAAATCCTTTCTCAAAAGAGGGATCGATTTAATTTTTGCAATATCATTCAAGTAAGAAATATTTCCTTGAAAAAATGTTTTGTCAGTCAGAACAGAAATAGCATCTGCTCCGCTTTTGTGATAGATTTCGGCAATTTCCATGTGATCAAAATCTTCTCGGATAATTCCTTTTGACGGTGATGCTTTTTTTATCTCAGCAATGATAGAGATAACTCCAGACTTGGAAAGGGCAGAAGCAAAATCCGAACAATCAGAATCAAAATGTTCTGAATCGGAAAATCGTGAGAGTGTAAAATCACGTCTTAGTATTTTTACTTCCTCACGTTTAACTTCGACTATTTCATCAAGTATATTTTTCATTTGTTAGTTTTTATCTCTTACTATTTGTCTTTTTGGTTTTGTCATAATTTTTGCTTGCTTCGCCGCAGAAAATTACGCCAAAACCTTATGGGTATTATCTTTTATCCCACGGGTTAAAACCCGTGGTTAATAATGTTTAACACCATTATTTTTAGTCTTAATCTTAATACCTTATTCTAACTCTATTTGATATCTACTTCCTTCCCAAACTCTATTAACTCATTCAATTTCTTCAAAGCTCTCCTTGATAAAATGGAATCTTCCGCAGCATCTTTTGCTTCTGCTAATGTTTTATATTTACCCGATGTATGAAGTGCAACGGCAGCATTGGCTGCAACGACTTCAAAGTGTGCATTCTTTTCCGGTCTCGAAAAAAGGTCAGAAATAATTTTGGCATTTCCTTCCGGCGTTGACCCTGCAATATCGGTAAGCGTTTTTCTCTCATACCCAAAGTCTGATGCATCGATTTCAATTGTTGAAAGTTCCGTATCATTTATTGAAATCAAGCGTGAAGGATGAGAGAGAGTGATCTCATCATATTGATTATTTGTACAGACAAAAGTTACATTTTCCATTCCCAAAAGTTTTGCCGCTTGAGCCATTTTTTCAGCTATATCGTAATTGTATGTACCAATCATTTGCTTGCGAGTATTTGCCGGGTTAGTCAAAGGTCCGAGTACATTAAAAATAGTTTTGAATTTTAATTCCAGTCTGACTGGAGCAACATTTTTCATTGCCGGATGATATATCGGTGCGAATAAAAAAGTTATCCCAATTTCTTCAAGAGCCTTTTTCTGCTTTCTCCGGTGTAAGATCGATCTTTACCCCGAGTTCACTCAACACATCGGAGCTACCGCTTTTACTCGTGATTGAACGGTTGCCATGTTTTGCAACTTTTACACCGGCACCGGCAACCACAAACGACACGGCGGTTGATATATTGAATGAACCGGAATTATCGCCGCCTGTTCCGCATACATCAATTATATCGGGGTCATTATTTGCAATCTTAATTCCGTTTTTTCTCATTGCCGTTGCAAATCCGGCAATCTCTTCGGGGGTTTCGCCCTTTATTTTCAGTGCTGTTTGCTGTTAGCATTGCAGCAATTTGCGAGTTATTAACTTTCCCGTTCATTATAAAGTCTGCTGTTTCAGTTGATTCTTTCATTGTGAGATCAGTACCGTTGAGCAGTTTTTCTAAAATTATGTTTATCATTGTTCTAACCAGTTTTTAATTATTTTTTCACCGTCGGGTGTAAGTATCGATTCGGGATGAAATTGAATTCCTTCAATCGGAAATTTCTTATGTTTGACCCCCATGATTATATTGTCCTCGGTTTTCGAGGTGATTTCCAAGACACTGGGAACAGAATCTAAATCAATAATTAACGAATGATATCTCCCCGCATCAAAATTTTGTCTTACCTCTTTATATATCCCTTTCCTGTTATGCAGAACACCGGATGATTTCCCGTGCATTAATTCCGGGGCGTTAACAACTTTAGCGCCGAACATTTCGCCGATTGCTTGATGTCCTAAACAAACTCCAAGTACCGGAGTATTTTGTCCCAACGATTTTATAACATCAAGTGAAATGCCTGAATCCTTAGGCACGCCGGGACCGGGGGATATTAAAATCTTATCCGGATTTATTTCCTTGATTTCTTCAATCGTGATCTTGTCATTTCGTTTGACGATTATGTCGTCCGTAAACTTCCCGATCATCTGCACAAGATTGAACGTGAAAGAATCGTAATTATCAATTATTAATACTTTCATCTATCTCCTCAGCATACCTCAGTGCTTTCAGCAGCACTGCGGCTTTATTGTTGATCTCTTTATATTCCAATTCCGGTTTACTGTCTGCCACAATACCAGCCCCGGCTTGCCAGTATATTTTATCTTTGATAGCGAACAAAGTTCTTATTGCTATACACATATCCAGGTTACCGCTGTAATCGATGTACCCGACTGATCCGGCATAAATATTTCTTAAACTTTTTTCATATTCATGAATAAGTTCCATTGCCCTGATTTTTGGAGCGCCCGAAACAGTACCGGCTGGGAAAGCTGCTGTGAATGCATCGATCGAATCTTTATCATTCTGTAAATCACCTTCTACTCTCGATACAATATGCATCACATGAGAGAAGCGGTGGATCTTCATATAATCTTTTATCTTCACAGAAGCGTAGTCACAAACCCTCCCTAGATCGTTGCGCGCCAGATCAACAAGCATTATATGTTCGGCTTTCTCCTTCGGATCATTGAGTAGTTCTTCTTCGAGTTCTAAATCTCTTTTCGTTGTTG
>JAADIB010000030.1:2784-4200 GCA_013151565.1 Chlorobiota bacterium | reverse complement strand
AGTTCTTCAAAAGTTACTTCCTCGTGCGTAACGGTCTTTACAACATTAGGACCGGTAACAAACATCTGGCTCGTTCCTTTCGTCATAAAGATAAAATCGGTGATAGCCGGTGAGTAAACCGCTCCTCCGGCGCACGGACCAAGCACAGCGCTTATCTGCGGTATTACTCCCGAAGCGAGAGTGTTCCTTAAAAATATTTCCGCATATCCCGCCAGTGAAACAACTCCCTCTTGAATCCTCGCACCTCCGGAATCATTCAACCCGATAACGGGAATACCGAGTTTCATTGCTTCGTCCATTATCTTTATTATTTTCAGCGCGTGAGTCTCTGATAACGAGCCGCCGAATACCGTAAAGTCCTGACTAAATATTGCAATTGGTCTGCCGTCGATTTTTGCGAAACCGGTTACAACTCCGTCTCCGGCAATTCGCTGTTTATCTACGCCGAAGTGAGTTCCCCTATGTTTAACAAACATATCAAGTTCGCTAAAACTTCCCGGGTCAACAAGTAATTCTATTCTTTCGCGTGCAGTTAACTTTCCTTTGGCGTGTTGTTTCTCGATACCATTTAAGCCGCCGCCTAGTTTGGCTTCTTCGCGAAGCTCTTGGAGTTTTTTGATTTTATCTTTCATCGGTAAATTTTTAGCCACGAAGGCACAAAAACATTATTGTTTCTTTTAAAACTTTGCGTCTCTGCGGTGAATCCTTTAATATTATTATTGAATAAATAATTTATCGTTTCACGATTAGATATACAATGTTTCACCCCCAAGGGTTCGAATCAAAATTGCGCCGACATTTATGTCGGTGATACAGGAACACTAAAACCATATTGGGTTTTAACCCTAAGATATTTATGGTGGGCTAAAGCCCTGTATAGATTAATGCTTTTTAACCTCCGGTATAAATACCGGAGCAATTATGTTTTATCGCTGTATTTCTCTCAGCAATCAAGATCGTAATTTAACTAAGATCGTGATATTATAAAGAAACATTTATAATTTTATTCGGATTTATCTTTGTAAGATACGTTTTGATTCTTTCCCTGTATTCGGTGTATTCATTACTGTCGCTGAAATCGGTACGCAGCGGATCATCAAATTCGATATCAAATGAATCCAATATTCTTCCCGGATTTTTATCCATTAGAAATATCTTATCGGATAATAAAATAGCCTCGGAAATATTTGATGTACCAAACAGAAATGATATTTTCCTCTCACTAATTATTCTTCTCAGCAGAAAGTAAATTCTTCTTTTGACTTCATCTCTCATTTTCGTAAATGATTCATCTATAATGATCAAGTCTGCTTTATTCATAATAGCTCGTGCAAGCGATATTCTAAATCTGAAACCGAGTGATCTGTTGTTAGGATAATGATCTTTATATCCTTCCAAACCGACAAGATTGATGAT
>JAADIB010000030.1:0-2693 GCA_013151565.1 Chlorobiota bacterium | reverse complement strand
CGGAATGAAAATTTTCTTTTTCGTGCTTTCCTCTATTTTACCTGACGAAGAAGTTTCAAGTCCGGAAATAATTTTAAGCAGCGCTGATTTTCCCGACCCGGTTGGAGCAAGTATTGTTGTGAATTCTCCTTCGCCAAAGCTAAGATCAACATTCTCCAGCAGATGAACTATGTGCCCAGTGCTGTCCAAGTAAACCTTACTCAAACCTTCTATGTTCATTATTGCTTTGATAATTTCTACTCCCAGAAGAATATTTTATTATTCAAATATTTAATTAACATATTCCCTATCAAGATCAGCAGACTGATCAAAATACCCAAAGCAATAATTGCTCCGATATCATTGTACTGGTATGCTGAAAAATAAAGCGCTCCCACTCCCTCTGTCTGTCCGACAAATTCATAAATTAAAACGATCATCCAAAGACTTACATGTAGTTTTAACAATCCGCCGAAAATTTTCGGTTGAAGTTCTTTCCAAATTATTTTGCTGTAAATTTCATCCTTATTTAATCCTAACGATCGTGCAGCCAAAACGTATTCCTCTTTTTCCTTTTTCGATTCGGTAATAAGTGATGAGATTATGAAAGCAAACACGAACAGAATTGCAAAAATAAATTCTGCTATGAAAGAATCGCTGAACCAGAGGTTGAATATTATTGCAAAAAAGAAAACCGTGAAATACTTAAACGGCGTACTGAGGTTCAAGATTCCGGGATATTCATAAATGATCTTCAATAGATATTTCGCTGAGAATGTAACCAGCATAGATCCGAGCAAAAGCGAGATATAAATGATTGAAGTGGTTGAAAAAAGCAGAGCAGCTAAATTGTATGAATCCCAAAGAGACATGAAGGACTCAAACAGTATAGAAGGCTTCGGGATAAATCTGACCGGAATAAAAACAAACTCAAAAAGTACTATGTAAATAAGAATTAGCGCGGCAACTATTGATAGCTGCTTTGATGGTTTTATTTCGGACAAGTTTTGCGTTAGTCTATTGTTCATACTTTTATTCGGTATTTTAAATTGTGATTCTGTTTATCAAAATTAAACACTTCAAAAGATAAATAAAATTATCCCATATTTAAAACTTAGATAGGATTTTTTATGATACCTAAGAATTTCGTATATGATATTAAATTTTTTATTTATTAAATTAGTTTTTTTAATTCAACAAAAACAAAGGTACAACATGAAATATTATAAATTTTACTTAATTACAATTCTGTTTTTCATATTCGGACGATTATCAGCACAAGACGGCGGTTTCTATTTGGGAGGTAGTGTCGGCTCATCTTTTATCAATCAAACACTCTCCGAAACCGTTGATGGAATCGGGATCAATGATTTCAAAATTGATCAGAGCAACTTTGCATATAAAATATTCGGCGGGTTCAGACTCAATAAGTTCCTAGCTTTAGAAGGCGGATATAGAAATACCGGTAAAGCAGAGGATACATTTGAAGGGATCCCAATTACTAGCAAAACAAAAGGGTGGGATGTTGAAGCTGTAGGTGTTCTTGATCTTGAGGTTATTTTCGCCTTTGCTAAAGCAGGTGCTTTTTTCTGGAATACAGAGAATGGTCTTGGCGAAGAAATTAACAAAGTGAATAAAACCGGTTTCCTTTGGGGTGTTGGCGCCGGTGTAAAACTTGGTGGTATATCCATCCGTGCAGAATGGGAAAGTCTGGGAACGGATAATCCAGAATCACTTTCTATGTTAACTGCTGGTGTTACATTCGGGTTTTGATTTGATAGAACACGGATAACACTGATCCAACGGATTTTCACTGATTAGACTTGTAAAGCCAATCTCTTGATTGGCTTTTTGCAATATATGACATGTAGAACGAATCTCCTGATTCGTTTTTGAATATATTGGTTATTCATGTCCTTCTGAGCGAAAGAGGACTTTCGCTCTACAATTTTGAATTTTCAAATTAAATATTTCGCATTAAAATAATTCCATTTCCATTCATCAGCTACTTCACACAAACCAGCTTTAACCGGATTATTTAAAATATATTTAACTATTCTTCGTAGCTCTTGCTCATCTCTCACAACATGATCGTAATTTTCATTCTGCCAGAACTTACCTTTTCTATTCAAGACCTTGTTTGCCTCCTTTGCCGTAAATTTTTTAATATCTTGCATAATCTTTGACAATATGTAGAACGAATCTCCTGATTCGTTTTGAATGTATTGGTTATTTATATCTTTCTGAGCGAAAGAGGACTTTCGCTCTACAATTGGAAATATCACTAAGTGGATATGATTCGGCAGTATTGTATAAGCAATGAGATCATACTTTGCACCATCATAATAATGAAATGCTTGATCAACTATCTTAGCGACTTTACTATCTCCTAGCCACTTGTGACCATATTTGCAAGTATCAAGAATTTTTTCGTACTTATTAAATTTTGTTTTTTGTAACTCGCGGTATTTCTCTTTCTTAGTTTTACTGCATTTATACCCATCTAAGTGTTTTAGATTTTGTTCATATTCATTTTTAATTTTTTCAAAAACGATTTTCGGAATTGTCCCGGTAAGACGAGTAGTTATAAAATATGCATAATCTTCCGGTTGATAATGCGGTAGATTAAAAGTCAAAGTTAGTTGAAATTAGCTCCCATTATTATGTTAAGCTACTTTATTTTGTTCTAACTTTAATTCATTTTTTATAGCTAT
>JAADIB010000406.1 GCA_013151565.1 Chlorobiota bacterium | reverse complement strand
GGTGCTTCCGGTTCTTTGGATGCTTCTAATATGTTCAAGCCTGCACTTGCCAGAGGTGATATTCAATGCATTGGCGCTACAACACTTGATGAGTATAGAAAGTTCATTGAAACTGACGGAGCGCTTGACAGAAGATTCCAAAAGGTCATGATCGATCCTCCAAATGTTGATGAAACGATTGAAATATTGAGCAGTATTAAATTCAAGTATGAAGAGCATCATAGCGTAAGATATAGCGATGAAGCTATTGAAGCATCTGTAAGACTAAGTGAAAGATATATTACTGATAGACATCTGCCTGATAAGGCAATTGATGTCCTGGATGAAGCAGGCTCGCGCGTACACATGGGTAACTTTAAAGTATCCGATTCTATTCTTGAACTGGAAGAGGAAATTGATCTTGTAAAAAAGGATAAGATAAACGTTGTAAAACAACAGGATTATGAAGAAGCTGCCAGACTTAGAGATAAAGAGAGACGATTGCAGTTAGAGCTAGAGATCGAAAAGAACAAATGGGAAAAGGAGACTGAAGGAATAGTTTATGATGTTACCGAACATGATATTGCTACAGTGGTCTCAATGATGACAAGCATTCCAGTTACCCGTATGGTACAAGAGGAAACTGAAAAACTTCTGAAGATGGAAGATGTATTGAAGGAAAGAATTGTAGGGCAGGATGAAGCTGTTATAAAATTAACTAAAGCAATCAGAAGGACAAGAGCCGGTCTTAAAAATCCAAATAAACCGATTGGTAATTTTATATTTCTCGGTCCAACCGGTGTCGGTAAAACGGAACTTGCCAAAAGTCCTTGCGAGATATCTATTTGATTCAGAAGATGCATTGATCAGAATCGATATGAGTGAGTATATGGAGAAATATGCCGTATCTAGGTTAGTCGGTGCACCTCCTGGATATGTCGGGTACGAAGAAGGCGGGCAGTTGACCGAGAAAGTTAGAAGAAAACCTTATTCAGTAGTTCTCTTTGATGAGATTGAGAAAGCTCATAGTGATGTTTTCAATATCCTGCTTCAGGTACTTGACGATGGTGTTTTAACTGACAGTCTGGGAAGAAAAATCGATTTTAAAAATACAATAATCATAATGACTTCTAATGTTGGGACCAAACAAATCAGAGATTCAGGCGGATTTGGTTTCAGTGGTGAAAGCAGTGTCGATAAATATCAAAATTTAAAAAACACTGTAGAAACTGCAATGAAGGATCTTTTCAATCCGGAATTTTTAAATAGGATTGATGATGCAATCGTATTCAGAAATTTAGAGCGCAAAGATATTAAAAAGATCATTAATATCGATATGAAGGATTTAGTTCAGAATTTAGCAAACAATAAGATGAAAATCGTTCTGGACGAATCGGCTCTGGAATTTCTCACTGATCAAGGTTATGATCCGAAATTTGGTGCGCGACCTCTGAAAAGAGCAATTCAAACGTATCTTGAAGATCCTCTGGCTGAAGAGTTGCTTCTTGGTAATATCAAACGATCATTGCCAAACATTTGAAAGATAAAGATAAACTATTCTTTGAAACCGAACAGGTAAAAGAGCCTGATAATGAAGAGGCGGCACATGAAACCGATTCATTAGATACTGATAAAGAAGATAATCATTAAGTTCTACGTATGAAGATCGTTATTTTTATTTTCGTTCTTTATCAGTCACTGTTTGCTCAAAATGCTTTTTCGGATTATTTTGAAGGTGAAACTTTACGTTTCGATTATTATCATATAGGAAATGATTCCAGTGAGTCAATTGTATTTGATGAAATGATTGAGGAACCGATCTGGGGCGGCAGAATAACGAATCTGGTTGACACATTAAATCTTGGTGATTACAAGTTCACAATCAAAGATGCTGAAAGTAATTCCATTATCTATTCACAAGATTATTCAACACTCTTTGGTGAATGGCGTACTACAGATGAAGCAAAGGAAATAACACGTTCCTTCAGCGGTTCGGTGATTTTCCCATATCCTAAAAATTCTGTTATTCTGGAAATATATTCGCGTGACCGGGAAAATAATTTTAGAAAACTATTTACTTTTAATATTGATCCGGACAATTATTTTATCGGAAAGAAAACCGAATATTTTTTTGATGTCGATACTATAAAATATACAGGCGATCCTTCGGAGAAATATGATATAGTTTTCATCCCGGAAGGATATACAAAAGGAAGTATGGATAAGTTCATTGCAGACTGTGATTCACTTAGAGATTATCTATTCAGATTTGAACCTTTTGATAAACTCGAAGGAAAAATAAATATTTGGGCTGTCAAAGCGCCATCTGTCGATTCACTATGTGATGTTCCGGCTGACGATAAATGGTACAGTACAATTTTGAATTCATCTTATTATACTTTCGATTCAGAAAGATATTTAATGACAACAGATTATAAACGCGTGAGAGATGTAGCATCCAACGCACCGTATGATCAAATTTATATATTAGCAAATTCTGAAAAATACGGTGGCGGAGCAATCTATAATCATTATTCGCTTACGGTTACAAACAATCCAATGTTCAGAGAAATATTCCTTCATGAGTTAGGTCATGGCATTGCCGGACTTGCTGACGAATACGGATATGACGGTACTTACAATGATTTTTATCCGAAAGATGTTGAACCTTGGGAGAGGAATATAACAACACTTGTAGATTTTGATAAGAAGTGGAAATCGCTGGTCGATGAAGATACACCTATCCCAACGCCGAATGATCCGGTTTACTATGATAAGATAGGAGCATTTGAAGGAGCAGGATATGTTAATGAAGGTGTTTATCGTTCGACTTATAACAGCATTATGAAGTCATTGACCAGTAATGGGTTCAATAAAGTTTCGCAGAAAGCATTGAAAGATGTAATCCTTTTTT
This sequence comes from Chlorobiota bacterium, assembly GCA_013151565.1. Lineage (GTDB taxonomy): Bacteria > Bacteroidota > Ignavibacteria > Ignavibacteriales > Melioribacteraceae > SZUA-22. The sequence continues at coordinate 1,301 of JAADIB010000406.1, read as the reverse complement.
ATTCAAAGTAAACACATATATTTTTGTTAGAATTACTATCTTAATTATTTGAAATTAATCTTACAACAAATTAATTTAAAATCTTTGATAAGAAACTAAATATGAAAATAATAGATTCGATTCTAATTTTAGCTTTATTATTTATTATTAATAGTTGTGAAAATTCAACTACAGAGATAGAAACAAAAGAGATATTAAATGTACTATGGAAATTAGAAACATTTGAAACTGATGGTGAAAAAATTACTCCCCCCATAGATCAAGTTTATAATATTAAGTTTACTTCAGATAGTACTTTTATTGGGAAAAGTGATTGTAATGATATAGGAGGTATTTATAAAATTGATGGTGAAAATTTAATAATAGTAACTAAATTAGGTACTACTTTTGCAAATTGTGGAGAAGATTCTTTTTATGGCAACTTCTATACAGCCATTCATCAATTATCTTCTTTTAATTTAAATAAAAATAGACTCACCCTTAACTATGGGAATAATTCCAAAATGATTTTTAAAGCAGAATAACGAAACAACAATTATGAAACAAAAACAACTTTATAGAACATTAGAAACAGTTGCATCGAAAAAGTTTGCAAACGAGAAAGAGCTTCTGATTGAAATACTCGAGCAGATTGTTAGTGATATTAATATTGATGTTACCGGCGGCAGACTATGGAAACTAGACCCAGCACAGAAAGGGTATAGACTGTTACATCAGACTGGAAATGTTCCGAAAATTAATCCGGATTTTATTTTGCCTCTATCCGAGAATCCAATATTTGAGATCATCTCGTTTGATAGAACTGTTCTCGCCGATGAAACTAATAAGTATTTAATAAAAAAAGGTATCTTTAAATATTCTGCTTCCGGTGTCGGTTCTAAAATAAAGATTGACGGTAAAAGATATTACGAATATATGCTTGCTGTAAATAGCACAGAAGTTGACGACGATCTGCGAAATAATCTTAATGTAATTGCTACATTGCTTACTTCAAAAATTAGGGAAAGAAGAGTTGCTGATTCAAGAGAAGAGTTGATGAGCGACCTGGATGAAGCTAAAAAGCTGCAGAGGAGTATTCTACCGGATCATGAACATCATTTTAATAATTATGACATATTCGGTATAACAGTTCCGGCAAAGATAATGAGCGGTGACTATTTCGATTACCTGGAATATGGTTCCGATGAAGAAAGATTAGGCGTTGTTGTAGGTGATGCTGCTTCTAAAGGTGCAAGCGCTGCAGCAGAAGCAATGTACATTTCAGGCGCTATACGGATGGCAATGAATTTTGAGATCAAAAT
>JAADIB010000082.1 GCA_013151565.1 Chlorobiota bacterium | reverse complement strand
GGTATTATAATAGCCGATACTTTCGTGAGCATTCCATCAGTCGGATCTTCGTCAATCTTTTTCATTATTGCTGCTGTTATATTTGGGATTCTACTCAATAAATATAAATTGTCGCTGCTGTTGTCAACATCAATTGGTATAGTATTACTTGTTTTGTCGGTTATCCTTGGTCAAATGTATCCACTTATTCTGAGTAAAGAAATCTGGATAATAATAATGTTCATTTATGTTTTCATTGCCTCTGTTGTTCCTGTGTGGATGTTACTTCAGCCAAGAGATTACTTGAATTCATTCTTTTTATATGCAATACTTTTCGGCGGATTGGTTGGAGTTTTATTTTCTAATCCATCAATGTCATTACCCGTTTTCACTTCATTTTACATCGAAAAACTAGGGTTCCTTTTCCCCATCCTATTTATAACGGTTGCGTGCGGGGCTATAAGCGGATTTCATTCAATTGTTTCGAGCGGTACAACATCTAAACAACTTGATAAGGAAAGCGATGCTAAATTTATTGGATACGGCGGAATGCTTCTAGAAGGAGTTTTAGCCGTGATTGCAATGCTTTCTGTCTCTACACTCCCAATGGATAAATATTTAGCTATTCTCGATAAAGAAGGACCTGTCTCGGCATTTTCAACAGGGGTTGCACATTTTATGGAAAACATCCCATTGCTGAACTTAGACTTCAATTCTGCCAAATCCTTTATTGCACTGGGTGTAGCGGCGTTTGCATTAACTACATTGGATACATCAACAAGATTAGCGCGATATACATTCCAAGAATTTTTTGAGCACTCAGATAAAAATGAGCAATCCATATTAGCAAAGAATCGCTACATCGGAACTACTATAACCGTTATAATTGCTGCAGCTTTAACTTTTAGCGGTCAAACAATAACCTTATGGCCCATATTCGGCAGCGCTAATCAACTATTGGCGGCGCTAGCCTTACTAGGCATTACTGTCTGGCTGGTGGGAACGAAGAGAAGTTATGCTTTTTCATTTATTCCAACGGTTTTTATGTTTCTCGTAACATTGACTGCACTTGTTATGTTGACTTATAACAATATAATTATTCACCAAAACTATACGCTTGCAGTGATTTCACTTTTATTATCCATCCTTGCTGTACTTTTATGGATAGAAGCCTACAAAGTTATGTTCGCCAAAAGGAATCAAATAAATATTAAATAGATAAAGGGAAAACATGCGCGAAAAAGTTAAAAAACTATGGCCTGAAATTGACTGGATACAAGATGAGGAATTAAAAGAGAAAGTTACTCTCTGCTGGGTTTATGCAATTGAGAACAGTGTGCTCGAACCGGAAGATCTTGAAAAGATCCCATTTTCACTATTAATTCAAAATTGTAATATCACATTTATGAATCACAAAAGAACCGCCGTACAATTGAGTGTTGATATTGCTAATCGTATGCAGAATAATTTTGGTGATGAAATTAAAATAAATATGGATTACCTGATCGCAGGTGCAATTCTGATTGATGTCGGGAAATTGCTGGAGTATGAAATTATAGACGGGAAGTTAACTACGAGTAATTTTGGTAAATATGTCCGCCATCCGTTTAGCGGGGTTGGAATTGCTCAGCAGTTCGGTTTACCGCCGGAAGTTCTGCACATGATAGGAACTCATTCAAAAGAAGGCGATGTTGGTAAACGAAGTGTTGAATCGCAGATTATTCATCATGCAGATTTTGTAAGCTTCGAACCATTTCAAGAAGCGAAAACCTTACGGTGAAATGTGAAAAGGCAAACGTGAAAATATTTTAGAACAATTTTACTGTTTTCTCTTTAATTTTTATTTTCATTTTTAATATTAGAGGAAAACTATGTTAAAGTTAAATCATAAGAATCTTGAAGTTTGGAAAGTGTCATTTAATCTTGTAAAAGAAGTTTACGTTGTTACTAAATTTTATCCAAAGGAAGAATTATTTGGATTAGTCAGCCAAATGAGACGTGCTGCAGTTTCAATAACTTCAAATATTGCAGAAGGAGCTGCACGTAAAAGTAAGATTGAAAGAGCTCGATTTTATGAAATTGCAAGAGCATCATTAGTTGAGTTAGATACACAATTTGAAATTTCTTTAGAATTAAACTATATAGAAAATAAAAGAATTGGCAATATTGATAAATTATTAAATCACACTTTTGCATTACTTTCAAATTTAATTAAGAGCTAATGACGTCTTAATAGTAAAAATATTTTTATTATCATATATCTCATGTCATTTCTTTTTCACATTTGACATTTGACGTTTCACATTACCGGAGGTAATATGTCTCAAAATTTAGTAGAAAAAATAGCGCAGCGTTTTGCTGTCGGATTAGATGAAGGAACTGAAGTTCACAGCGGGGATTTTCTTTCCATAAAACCTGCACATGTTATGACACACGATAACACCGGCGCGGTCATTCCAAAGTTTAAAGCAATTGGCGCCACTAAACTTGCAGATCCAAGACAAGTTGTTCACACTCTCGATCATAACATACAAGATAAAAGCGAGAAAAATCTTGAGAAGTATAGAAAGATAGAAGAATTCTCAAAATCTGTAGGTGCTGATTTTTATCCAGCGGGTCGCGGAATCGGTCACCAAATTATGTTATGATTGAAGAAGGTTATGCCTGGTCTGGGACAATGGTTGTAGCTTCCGATAGCCATTCAAATATGTACGGCGGAATAGGTGCTTTAGGAACTCCAATTGTACGAACGGATGCTGCAGCAATCTGGGCAACGGGAAGAACTTGGTGGCAGATACCTCCAGTCGCAAAAATTGTACTGCGTGGAAAACTTCAAACCGGAGTTACAGGGAAAGATGTTATCATAGCACTTTGCGGATATTTTAATAATGATGAAGTACTTAATCATATTGTTGAATTTTCCGGTGACGGGGTTTCTGAGCTTACTCTCGATCAAAGACTGTCAGTAGCAAACATGACAACAGAATGGGGCGCACTCGGAGGAGTCTTTCCCATTGATGAAGTTACACTGAATTGGATATCAAAACGCATCGAAAAAATTAAAGCCCGAGGGCTGCAAGGCGTTCCCTCTGATGCAGACGGAGACGGCGAACATCCGAGAATGAATGAAAGAAGATTGAAATCACTAAAAAATGACCTACCAAATTTGCAGCCTGATACTGACGCATACTACACAAAAGAGATCACAATTGATTTAAGCACAATTCAGCCATATGTTTCCGGTCCTAATTCTGTAAAAGTAATGAACTCTGCACTGGAACTGAGCAAACAGAATATCAAAATTAATAAGGCGTATTTGGTTTCATGCGTGAACAGCCGTGAAGAAGATATTGCAGAAGCTGCAAGAATTCTAAAAGGGAAAAAGATTGCTGATGGAGTTGAATTTTATGTCGCCGCCGCCTCGAACGAAGTGCAGGCAGAAAGCGAGAAGAACGGTAATTGGCAAACCCTGTTAGATGCCGGAGCTACTCCCCTACCACCTGGATGCGGACCGTGTATCGGTCTTGGTGCTGGTCTGCTTGAGGATGGCGAAGTCGGCATCTCAGCTACAAATAGAAACTTCAAAGGTAGAATGGGATCGCCGAATGCTTTGGCTTATCTTGCATCGCCTGCTGTTGTCGCGTCCTCTGCAATTGCAGGAAAGATCACATTTGAAGAAAATTATCTCGATACTGAAATTTATGCAGACATTAAAACTCTTCCAAAACCTGAAC
>JAADIB010000301.1 GCA_013151565.1 Chlorobiota bacterium | reverse complement strand
ACAGCCGGGATAACCACTATTGAATATGAACCCGGTCTGCTTAAAGATTACCCACAGTTTTTTGAAAAGATAATTCCAATGTCGGAAACTTATCAGCACAATGAAACATGGCATGACGGCAACGGATTTTCTCATGTGCGTGCCTCGCTTCAAGGCGCTTCATTTACAGTCCCATTTATGGATAAGCAATTGTTGTTGGGAACATGGCAGCAGATAATCCTGATCGATTTTGATAATCGTTCCCGCCATAGAAAAGTCATTGTCCAAATTAACGGGGAATAAATGAGCAGAACAGTTACGGTATTCGGAAGTTCACAACCTTTATCCGGCGAGGAAGAATATGAAGCTGCTTATAAATTGGGACGACTGCTTGGGGAATCCGGATTCTCGGTTTGTACCGGCGGTTATCAGGGAATTATGGATGCTGTTTCGAAAGGGGCAAGTGAGTTTAATGTTGATGTGATCGGGGTTACGGTCGATCTTTTTTCCGCTGTTCCAAGTAAACATCTTACTAGCCAAATTCATTGTAACTCACTTTTCGAAAGAATAGAAAAATTGATTGAAATTGGTGATGCTTATATTATTCTACGCGGCGGAACCGGTACACTGGTTGAACTATCAATCTCATGGGAGTTAATGAATAAGAACTTGATCCAGCATAAACCGATTGCCTGCCATGGTGAAATGTGGCAAAAGATCATTCAACCTATGGAAGAGCGAATTGAATATGAGAAAAGAGAGACAGGCTTAGTACAATGTTTTGATTCAATTGAAGAATGCTTCGGGTATATTAAGTCAAAATTCTGACTTAATATATTTTATATCATTTCCTCAACAACCGCAAAAACTTTTTCAACGCTTAATTCCTTTAAACATTTGAACTTTACATCATGCCTGTAACAAGTAAGCGGTTTCGGTGAATAGTAAAAGCATGGCGCACAGTCAAGATTGAGCGTTGCAGTTTTATATTCGGTTTTCCATGGATGAATATAATTTTCATTTGTCGGACCAATGATCGGAACTATCTTACGTCCAAGTGCAGCAGCAATATGCATCAGCCCGGAATCATTTGTTACAAAAAGATCAGAGCGTTTCATTACCGCAGCGGTTTGCCTGAGATTTTTTGTTTCGACACTGATTAACTGATCAGATTTAACTTGAGAAACAATATCTGCTTTCAATTCATTTTCATCCGGTCCGCCGAACAAAAGAACTTTCGCGTTTTTCTTTTCTATCAATTGTGATATCAACTTAGCAAAATTTTCGGGTGACCATCTACGATTAATGTGATTCTTAAGGATAGAACATCCCGCATGTATTCCAACAACAAATTCATTGTCATGAATATTCATCTGTTGCAGATAGTTTTTTGCAAAAAGTATTTCTTCATCATTGAGAGGGAAATTAAGAGCAGGTATTTCATCAACTTTTATATCCAATAGGTTTTCAACCTGCCTGATATTTTCCTCAACACAATGGAGATCATCATTTTCCTCAACACGATAGTTGTTTAGGAAGCCTAAATGAAGAGAATCCTTTCTTCTATATTTAACGCCTGCTCTTTTAGATGCGCCAATCAATAGATTTACAAGATTATACTCTTTACGGTTGGAAGGATAAACATTGATTGAAATATCGTATTTATTCTTGCGCAAATTAAGAATGTATTGGAGATTTGAAAATTTGCTGGAATTTATCATGTCGTGAAAATACACATGGTTTATTTCATCCAGATTTTCGTATAGGTCTTTCACTCCTTTGAACATAACCAAAACATCAATTTGCACATCCGGCAGCTCTTTTTTAAGTGTTGAAAGAGCAGGTGTGAACATCAATGCATCACCGATTCCTGAGAGAGCGTTAACAAGTATCTTCAAATTTTATCTCCACCATCCATATAAAATTCTACGGACAAACTCCCATTACTTATTAACACTTGTTGTATCTTTCCGAATCGATTTTGCCTCTTGTGCATCAGCCATTGATTGATATCTCTGTATCAGATTCTTGATATTCGGATCATCAGGAACTTCTCTTTGCAATATGCTGAAAAGGTCAACTAATTTTTTGTATTCTTTTCTATTTTCATAAATATCACGCAATATTACATAAGGATTAGATTGCCTTTGAAAATCGCGAGGATCCTTCTCAATCAATTTCAGCATCATTGGTTCTAACTCATCAATGATTTCCTGATACTGTTTTAATCCTCCGGCAGAATAATATAGACTAGCGAGATCATTAAGTAGTTCATAACGCATTTGGATATTGCTGCGAGGTAATTTTTCCTCCATTCTATCCAGTGTTTCTATTGCTTTAGCTTTATTCCCGTTATCCAAATAACTAATTGCTAATCTTAGGAATGAATTTCTGTAATTCTGTGCTAATCTTTGATGATTATTATTTAAGAATATTGTAGGATCATTTAAACCTCGGAATTTGAATCCGGGTTTATAACTACGGCTGTAACCTTCCGGTTCGTCAAAGAGCTGTTCACTCATGATTTTTTGATTCACATAGTATGCAGTGCTTTGTCTTTTCTTAGGCACAATCCTGAATGCCATCCCTTCCATCTGTAAATAATCATCAAGTCCTATGCGGGAATTGTCAGAACAAGTTACTGCAAAGTAAATAGGTCTTTCCCAATTATTCGCTTTAATTATATCGAGAACAACAAGATCTTGAATTCGAACAACAGGAATATTTCCGTATCTAGTGGTATTGTTCATCTTCCAAGTAATAGCTTTCGTGTTTGTAATTGATGTATCGGTAATCCCAATATCTTCAAATGCTTTCTTACTAACAGGTATCGACATCTCTCTTGGATTCCATTTAGCCGGACCAATTCTGTTAATTTCTCTATCGCTCATTGACAATGCAACTTTTTTGCTTCCATAGGGCGAAGTATTTTTAAGTTGACGAATATACCAAGGTGTATTGAGCAGACTGAGATTGGCAACTCTAATATCGCGTCTAACACCTTCAACATCCTGTAAATACCAAAGAGGGAAAGTATCATTATCACCGTTTGTAAACAGAACTGCATTGGGTGCTGCACTTTGCAATAAGTTATAAGCATAATCCCAAGGAACATAATTTCTAGATCTATCATGTGTAAAGAAATTTGTTGCTAGCATTGTTACAGGAACCGCAAAAAACATCAGTACAGCAAGGAATATATAAACAGGTTTGAGAAGTTTCGATTCCTTGAACTGTGTATAGATCAAATCGAAAATTCCACGCGCTCCAATTGCAATCCATATTGAATAAACAAAAAACGCCCCCACGTAAAAATAGTCCCTTTCACGCGGCTGAGGCTGCTGCTGGTTTTGGTAGAAGGCTGTAAGGTAACCGAGGAATATGAACATAGCCATCATAACCGAAGCCATTTTCCAGTCTCGCTTAAAATGATAATAGATACCGAACAATGCAATCAAGAATGGAATTGCCAAAAGCTGGGACCATCTGATACCTGCGCCTTGAACTGTTGAAACTCTTCCTATATAATTCCAGCCTAAATACCTGTTGAACATATGCTGCATTTGGTAGTTCCAGAAGAAATCAAGATCGCTGTCATAATTTGTATAAATACCTTGCTGATGACCTTCTTGGGAAAATCTTCTCTTGAAAGTCGGGAAGTCACCGTACTGTTCTCTGTTCATATATGATTCAAATTCAGACATAGTCTTCGGCTCGTTCAAATTAATCGGAGTATCTAAATTTGCCCTGATCATTGTCATAGAGTATGTAGAATATCCGAGCAGTATGAATAGAATACTTTTAGCCAATAGATTTGTTGTTGGTTTATCTGTTTTCTTCGACCAATAAATTATATACCCCATAAGTGCAAAAATTGCGAAGAATACAACGGCATTCATCATAAAATTATTGCCGCTTAGTGCAAAAATAATTTTTGGAATGTATTTTACAAAACCTGGATAAACAGAGAGTAATGCCACTCCACCGATTATGATTGGTAAATAAAATGAATTTCTCTGAAATATCTTTTTCCACATTGACGCCATAAATATTATCCAGAACACACCTATAATTGTAACGAATCTTAGATCATATGCTTTGTACTCTTCTAGTGACGGTGGGGTGATAGAAGTTGCTCCAGCCCAAATAACCATTGCAATAATAATTGTCCCAGCCGCTTGAATGAGAAATATGTATGCAGTTTTCTTTAATGTTTCTTCATCACTTAAATATTTCCTGAACATAATGGTCATTATTATCGGTACAATAGCCAGAACCGACATAAGATGCACACCTATCGAAAGACCAAGTAAATATGCAATCATAATCAGATACTTTTCACTGTCCGGTTCGTCGGCTTTCTCGTTCCACAAAAGCATTAACCAAGTAACAAATGCAATAAAGAAAGTGGACATAGCATAAACTTCCGCTTCAACGGCATTGAACCAAAAAGTATCGGCAAAGGCAAGCGATAAAGCTCCAATGGCAGCGGCTATGTATGTGCCGGAAGCATTGAATAAGGAATCATATTTGTTTTTATTATAGTTCTCAATTAATTTTATTGCAATCAGATAAAGGAAGAGAATAACAAAAGCACTTGAAAAAACAGAAATAGTATTCACTCGAAGAGCAATGTTTCCGGCAAATGGAATAATTGATAAGAACCTTCCGAGTATTAAGAAAAATGGAGTTCCGGGCGGATGGGGCACCTGCAGTCCATAAGATGATGCAATAAATTCACCGCAATCCCAAAATGAAACCGACGGTTGTACGGTTAAAAAGTAAACAGCTAAAGCAATCGCGAATACAATAAAACCGATTATTCTGTACAAATTCTTTTGATTCATTCCTTCCTCAATTTTTTAATCTTTTATATCGAAACCGTTGCTAATTTTCGTCTGGCTTTTTAAATAGGGAATCCAAACTTTTCTTCGGGCGATTCACGTAATATTTTTCATAAAGGTCTGAAAGTTTTTTCAGAGAAATAGTGTCAAACTCTTCTTCATCCTTTTGCCGTTTGACTAACATTATAAAATCATTACGCTCTCTGCTCTCCATTTTGTTTTCGTATCTTTTAAGAACGTTAATATATTTTTTTTGATCTCGATAATTCATTTAAAAATAAATAGTTATATTTAATCCAAAAACAAAATATATAAAAATTAAGCCTCAAAAGAGGATAATTTTTATTGCATATATTATTTATAATGAATTTTAACAAGTATAATAAAGGAATAGTTTCTATTATTCTTCCCACATTCAACAGGGCGAAATATTTAAGTCGTTCAATTGATTCTGTGATTGCACAGACATACAGCCAGTGGGAATTGGTAATTATAGATGATGGCAGCAGTGATAATACTCAAGAAATGTTGAAATCATATTTAGATCAATATCCAAATATAAAATATTTTTATCACTCTAATAGAGGCGCTGCTCTTTCGATGAATGAAGGAATTAAAAGATCGGGTGGAGAGTTTATAACATTTCTTGGCAGTGATGATGAATATTTATCCGATCATTTAAAGTTAAGAATCGAATACTTTAATTCAAATAAGGATGTTGATCTTGTTCATACAACAGCAAAAATAATCGGTAATAGATTTGTGAAAGACAAAAACGATCTGTCAAAAAATATTCATCTCAATGAATGCATTCTTGGAGGAACACTTTTCGGAAGAAGAAAGATTTTTGAAATGTTGAACGGTTTCAGTAATGTAAGCTACAGCCCTGAATCAGATCTCATAGAAAGAGCCGAGAGAAAGTTCCATATTAAAAAATTGGATTTACCAACATATATCTATTATAGAGATACACCGGATAGTATATGTAATTCTATTTGATTCTTTTTTTAGAAAGATCGATAACAGAAGTTTTACGAGGTATTCATTAATTTTAAAAATTAATGACTTGCCTTATTTGATTTTTTTTTTTAACTTGCCCACCAAAGTACACAAACGATTGCACCAATCGATTGCGTTTGTGAGAAATCGATTTACTAGCAACAAGATTTTATGTAATGAATTCGGCAATACTCTTACGCTGTTACTTATTAAAAAAGATTTACTTTAATAGACATTGTATTGCAGCAAATTGTGACCGACCAAACGAAGTTTTGGTAAATGTAAACTAAAAAAAAACAAAATGATAACGAATAGTTTGTTAAATTATATTTATATTAGCTATATAGCTGCATTAGTTGTGTGCTACTCAATTTTTACATTATTAATAATTAATAATATTTATAACTTAATAACAGTGGAAAAAAATACTTTAAAAAATATCAACTTTCAATTCAAACTTAGGTGTGAATAACAAAATTTTCTTTACCACAAATCTAGGAGACAAAATATTCTCTAATAGATTTTCTAATTTAATTGTTTCACTAATTATTTCATTAACCATTGGAGGTATCTAATGAAAAAAGTACTACACTCACTATTTGCCATTACTTTGTTGTTTGGTATGGCAACAACATCGTTCGGTCAAATCTTTATGGACGGTGACAGCACGGATTGGGCACAATATCCAATCCTTATTGATGCGCCTGATAACCAAGACGGAATGTTTCCGCCGGAAGTTGGAGCAGCTGTTACAGATATTGTTGACATCAAAGCAGTAAAGGCAACGGTAATAGGCAATGTGTTGTTCGGTTATTTAGAATTCTGGGGCGGACCCGCTTGGCCTAACAACGCGTACGAAAACGATCATGAAGGAACGATCTATTACGAATCAAGAGGATATTATCACATCCTGATTGATGTTGATAATGACGCAACTACCGGTTGGAGTACAGACTGGTATGAAGCACACTACACTCCTCTTGGATATTTAATTAGCCAGGGCGTTGCCGCAGAACCAATCGGTGCTGAGATCATGACCGAATGGGGCGCAAGAATGAAAGATCTATGGCAAGTTGAAAATCAAGGCGCTCAAAAAGTTGAAAGTTTAGATTACTGGGCAGCAGATTATTCAGAGTATGACGGTCAAACAGATAACGGCAGTGACTATGAAATCTTTAATATGTCTATTCCTAACAGAGATTCTGCCCGTGTAATGAAATGGGAAGGATCTGTGCAGATTAATAGCTCAGATGATGTCGCACTTTTAGATGACACACTTAAATCATATTGGAATGGTCATGCATGGGGATTTTCTTTCTTAGAATTCGGTGCTGAATTAACTCCATTCCAACAATATTTTATGGACAAAGACGGCTCAAGTGTATTACAGCCTGGTGATGTAATTGGTATCTGCGGTATGACAGAAACACCAATTGATGACTGGGGTGTTGATATGACTACGAGAGGCGAAGTAACTCTACCTACCGAAGTTGAGCATCGACCGAATGAAATTGTATTTGACGGTGACGATTCTGACTGGGCTGATAAACCAGTATTAATTGAAGCTCCTGATAACCAAGACGGTATGTTCCCGCCGGAAGTTGGCGCTGCTGTTACTGATATTGTTGATATTAAGGAAGTAAAAGCTTTCATTGAAAACGACAATGTTTATTTCAATCTAAAATTCTGGGGTGGTCCTGCATGGCCGAATAATGCTTATGAAAATGATCATGAAGGAACAATTTATTACGAATCAAGAGGATATTATCATATTCTTATGGACATTGATAATGATGTAGCAACCGGCTGGAGTACAGACTGGTATGAAGCGCACTATACACCGCTTGGATATTTAATTAGCCAAGGCGTTGCAGCAGCACCAATCGGCGCTGAAGTAATGTTGGAATGGGGTGCAAGAATGAAAGATATATGGCAAGTTGAAAATCAAGGTGCTCAAAAAGTTGAAAGTCTTTCATACTGGGCAGCTGATTATGAAGAATATGATGGTCAAACCGATAACGGAAGTGACTATGAGATATTCAATTTTGACATTATCGAAAGAGACAGCACAAATGTAATGCGTCATGATGGAATGCTCTTGAACAACTCAAGTGATGACCCTGCTACAATAGACGGAAATCCTGATTGGATGGCTCATGCATGGGGCTTCGATTTCATCGAGGTAGGTCATTCTTTAAGAACAATTAAAAAATATTATAACGACAAAGACGGCAGAACTGTTTTTAATACTGGTGACGTAATTGGTATTTGCGGTATGACCGAAACTCCAATTGATGACTGGGGTGTTGACATGACTACCCGTGGAGAAATTTCTGTTGTTACTACTGGTGTTGAAAGAGACCAAACTCCTGTTGTTGTTGAAAAATTTGAATTAGCAAACAACTATCCAAATCCATTCAACCCAAGTACAAAAATTCAGTATTCTCTTCCTACAAACGAATTCGTATCATTAAGAGTATATGATATCATTGGTAGAGAAGTTGCTACATTAGTTAATCAACAACAAAACTCTGGTGTTTATAATGTTGAATTTAATGCATCTAACTTGACTAGTGGCGTTTACTTCTACAAAATAGAAGCAGGCAACTTTGTTTCCGTTAAAAAAATGATGCTGCTTAAGTAATTTGTTATGCTTAATTAAAATCATTTAAAATTAAGAGGGGATTAAGATTTTTTAATCCCCTTTTTAAATAATAAAATTATTGTCAAAGGATGAATTCTAAAATAAAAATAAAATTACAATTATTAATTTTTACTGGTATTGCTGCATTAATATCTATAGTTTCCTGCTCAACAACTGATCAAAATCCTGAGCTTGCTGTATTTGATAATGGGACAGTGAATTACAAGGAATATTTAGATCATTATCTTTTAAGTACACAATATAAACCTGAAAAATTTCCAACCGTAAAAAACTTAAAAAAAATTGTTGAACTCAAAGCTATTGAAAAAATGGCTGTTCAAGAAGCTCTTGAGCAGGGAATTGATAAGGACTCATCCTATATAAGCATTGTAAATAATAATGAACGAAGACTTTTATTTCAAAAGTATGTTAATTCAAAATTTACTGATGATGTAATTACCGATAGTTTAATACAAAAATTTTATAACGAGTATACGCCGCAGTATAATATGAAATATATTATGCGCCCTATTATCAAATCTTCTTCTCCAAAATTCATTAAAGCCCAGAAAGACACAATATGGGAAGCATATAGTATGTTAAAGAAGGGTGCTGATTTTGGAAAAGTTGCGAAAAAGTTTTCGCAGGATATTACCACAAAAAATAAAAACGGCGAAATTGGATGGATCATTGTCGAATCAATGGGAGATCATATTGTCCGTTCGGTTATGGATACTTTAAGCGAACATAGTTATTCGAAACCATTTCGTGGTTATGGCGGCTATTACATTTTATATAAGGGTAATCATCGTGAAGTGAAAGTCCCGCCATTTGAAGAAATTAGAGGTAAAATTTGGAAATCTCTTTATCACAGTAGAAAACCTTACATCCAGGATTTACTCGATCAACGGTTTGAGGAACTATCAGAAAAATATCATTATAAATTACAAGAAGATAAGATTAAGAAAGTTCTTAAAAAGGTTGGATATAAATCCGGGATTTCCAAGTATAAAGATCTGAATTTTAGCAAATTGACTGATAAAGATAAAGAATTGAAAATTGCTGTTTACGACGGCGGATTCATTTTGCTTGGTGATCTGTTTGCAAATAGTAAAAAAGCTCCTATAAATAAATTAGAGTTTGATAAACGTATAGAGAGCATTGCCAGAGAACACCTTTTAGCTAAACATGCAAAAGAAATTAACTTACAAAATCTTGGTGAGTTACCCGAGCAGTTAAAGTCTATGAAAACGTCTCTGCTCAGAGCAATTCTATTTCAGAAAAAAGTTAAGGATAAGATTGATGAACAGCTAAAAAAATCAAATGCTGAAAAAGATCCCGGAAAGAGAGAGAAGCTGAAAAATAAACTACAGAAAGAGTACGAAGATTACTTAAAATCAAAATATCATTTTTCTTTTGTAGAAGATAATTTTGATAAGGCTATTGAATTAGCTACAGAAGCAAAGAAAGAATTGAATAAAAAAAAGAGCAAATAATTTTTAATGGTTTTCTCAAAAGATTATAAAACAAAGGTTTGCAACTAAATTTTTGCATCACTTTAACTTAAATTTTTTTTTATTTTTGGTGTAGCAATTTTTACTTGAATAATTTTTTTAAAAATATATTAAAAGAATTCGAATTAAAATTGATGATATTAACAATAGGTCAATTAATGAAACTTTTTACAAAACTTAAGAAACTTAATTTTTTATTATCACTATTGGTCGTTCTGACCATTTCATCAATACCTGTTTTCGGGGGCTCAACCGGTAAAATATCTGGGACTGTTACGGATGCTGTTACCGGCGATCCTTTAATAGGTGTAAACATAGTAATTGCTGAGATCACCGGTTTAGGTGCTGCAACTGATGTTAATGGGCAGTATGTAATTTTGAACATTCCGCCTGGTACTTATACAGTTAAATTCTCGATGATAGGATTTAAAACTGTTGATATGCAGGAAGTTCGTGTTTACACCGATCGAGTAATTAAAGTTGATATAGAACTTCAGGAAGAAACATATCAGGGTGAAACGGTATTAGTTGTTGCTAAAAGAGAAGAAGTTGAAATGGATAGAACTAATACTGCCTCTTATGTTAATAGTGAAGAGATCAAAGCGCTTCCTGTTACAGATCTTAAAGATGTTATACAGTTACAAGCCGGTGTTATTAAAGATGCAGGTGGAAATCTTCATATCCGAGGCGGTAGATCACGTGAAATAGCTTATATGATTGACGGTGTGCCGGTTACCAATACATTTAGTCAAGGCGGCGGTTCAAATGTTAATGTTGAAAACAACATGGTTTCAGAACTTCAAGTGATTACCGGTACATTTAATGCAGAATATGGTTCTGCTCAGTCAGGTGTTATTAATGTTGTAACAAGAGTGCCTGATCAAAATATGGATGGTAATGTTGAATCATATCTTGGCGGTTATTATTCTCCTAAGACTCCTCAGTATGTGGGTGGTGTTGATAGTTATGATCCTCTCAACAATATAGATATGAGATTTTCACTTTCAGTTCCCCTAAAATTTATGCCTCAAAGTTTAGGCAAAATGGGGATTCTTATAAACGGAAGGGTCTTAGATGATAAAGGTTATCTTTATGGCGAAAGAAGATTTATGCCAGAAGACGGATGGGAAATAGAGGTTTATCGTGAGTGGTATAAAGCGACTTATGATCCTCCTGACTTGATTGTTATCCCGTTGCCGGATTCATTGCACACTGGTAATGGAGACATTGTGGCGATGGACTGGAAAAAAGCATACAATATAAATGGTAAGTTTGTATATCAGCCTATCGCTGGAATTACGGCTTCTTACAGCATTTATGTTAGCTCTGACAAGAGTTCGGGCTTTAGTAATTCGTGGAAATTCTTACCGGATGCTATGCCAACATGGTACAGCGATAATATTACTCATATGTTTGTATTCACCCACACACCTTCGAATAATTTATATTATAACCTCCGCTACTCGTATCAAACCAATGTAGATAAGAAATATATGTATGAAAGTGCAAATGATCCGAGATATCAAACTACATCGGTAAATGCATGGGATCCAGGTGTTGTGACCGGTTTTGATATGGGTGGAATTAATAGTTGGGACAGAAACTATTTTCAACAGAAAGTTCATCTTGTAAATGCTGATATTACATGGCAAATTAACAAAGTTGTTGAAGTTAAGGCAGGCGGTGAATTCAGATCTTATAATTTTCATTATAAAAGAGCGCCGATGAAACCTATGCTGGGTTATGAGTCATTGCAGTTCCCTTATACCCAGAGTGAGATTCGCGGTTTGGAATTACCTTATGATTATTTCAGAGATGCCACAAGAGAATATGAATTCGGAAAAATCAAATTAAGAGAGGCAAGTCCTGATAGTACTTCGGATGATCTATTCTATGTCGAATATAATAGAAAACCTATGGATGGTGCGGCATATGCTCAAACGACTCTTAGCATGGGTGAAATTGTGTTAAATGCAGGTGTTAGATTTGATTTCTTCTGGACAAATGACAGATGGGCGCCTACTTATTCCAATGTTTTTCCAGAACTGGTCGGTGATGATCGATATTATGAACAAGTTAAACCTAAATATCAAGTTAGTCCAAGATTCGGACTTTCGTTCCCAATTTCTGATGCCGGCGCTTTACGTTTATCTTACGGTCATTTTTTCCAGCAGCCTAGTTATGAAAAAATGTATGCAAATCCGGTATTACCAAGTTTTAACCAATTCAGCATTGCAAATACAATTATTGGTAATCCAAATCTTAAAGCTGAAAAAACCATTCAATATGAAATTGGTATACAGCAAGCGATTATGTCAGGGTTTGCCATGGAATTAAGTGTTTTTTATAAAGATATAAGAGATCTATTAGGAATTGAACTCTTAACTTTAAGTAACGCAACTACATTCAGAAGATATATTAATAAAGAATACGGAAGTTCTTCAGGTGTTACTTTTACAGTTAATTATCGTTCACCCGATGGTTCTTTTGCTGCTAATGTTGATTATACTTATATGAAAGCAAAAGGTACAGCTTCATCACCGGAAGCGGCTCTTGATGTACAAATACTTTCCGGTTCCAGCCGAGGAGCTTATACTTTAGCAAAGAGGAGAATGTCATACTTGAATTGGGATCAAACTAATTCATTAAATGCAACAGTGAGTATACGTCCATTGATGAATACACTGATTAGTATTATTACACGAATGGGTTCAGGACTTCCTTATACCCCATCCACTTTGGGTTATGGCATTGATCTGCCTACCGGATGGTGGGAAAATATTGAGAGGAAACCTTTTAACTGGACAGTGGATCTTCGTCTTTCACAAGATTTTGTGTTGTTAGGATTAGATTTCTTGGCAAGTGTTAATGTATTTAACTTATTTGATCAGCAAAATGAATTAAGAGTAAATTCAGTTACCGGGCATGCAGGACCAAATGCCTACTTACCTGAAATTGCAAGAATACGTTACAATAGAATAGAAAAACTTGGTGAGTTTACACCTACGGAAGCTGATTATAATCCAACATGGTATTCACGACCTCGTTTTATTCAATTTGGTTTAGCTCTACAATTTTAATTATTAACTTTTTGATGAATTATGCGAAAAACAAAAAATAATTTAAGACCGTTTATTTTAATTCTAATGGGATTTTTCTTAATAGGAAAAAGTTTATTTGCGCAAATTGATGCAGGTAATTTGGAATTTGATACTGATGCAAATAAAAGAGGTTCTGCGGCAGCAGCAATGCTGGGTATTGGAATAGGTGCACGTGCCGAAGCTTTAGGCGGTGCATTTGTTGCAATTGCAGACGATCCCTCTGCGCTTTATTGGAATCCAGCTGGTATAGTCCAATTAAATTCGTTATCAGTTTTGGTTACCAAGGCGAATTGGCTTGTTGAAACAGATTTTAGTGCGCTTGACTTTGTTATTCCTATCAATTCAATGAATTCTGCTATCGGGTTGCATTTGGCAATATTGGATTATGGAGATAATCCTGTCAGAACTGTTTTTAGACCTGAAGGTACCGGAGAAACATATTCAGCATCTGATTTTGTTGTTGGACTTTACTGGGCTATGAGTATTACGGATAGAGTTTCCGTTAGTCTTGGATTAAAATATTTTCAGGAAACTATTTGGCATGTTAAAGGATCAGCTTTAGCAGCCGATCTCTCAATTCTCTTTCAAACTCCTTGGAAAGGTTTAAAACTAGGAGGTACTATCAGTAATCTCGGGCCGGAATTCGGATTAGCGGGTAGAGATTTGACAAATGTTGAAGATGTAGATGGAAGGAAACCGATATATTTCAATAATGATAATGTACCAATCAATATAGCTACCGAAACTTATCCCTTACCGTTATTGTTCAGATTTGGTATCGCTTATAAATGGGAACTTAATGAGAGTAATTCCATTACGATAGCTAGTAATTTAAATCATCCGAGTAATAATGTTGAATCTGTTGATGCGGGTCTTGAAGCGCGGATATTTAATTCGTTTTTTCTTAGGGGAGGTTATCAATCAATGTTTACAGATTATTCTGCAAACGGATTAACTCTAGGTGCTGGAATTAATTATAAAATATTGGATGTGATGTCAATAATTGTTGATTATTCTTGGTCGGACTGGGGAGTGCTGAATTCTGTCCATAGAATTTCAATAGGAATAAGTGCATATTAAAAGATTTTATTGTTTAATAAAAACTAAGTTATTAAAAAATTGTGATTAAAACAGGAGTAGTAAGTGTTTAACGTAAAGAGTGTTTATAAAAAGGTATATAATATAATTTCCTTTTTGATCATTGCTATTTTAGTATCATTCAGCGTACCGCGTAATATTCATGCACAGGTTGCTGGTGCTCAATTTGATACACAGCCTATGCATTGGGCAAGATATTGGGCTCGTGCAGTATTTGATAGAAATCTTGTTTACACACCTATATGGAATATAGGTAACTTAACCGATTCCGGAGTTACGCCTAGTAGACCGTTAAGATGGCCGGGAAGCGAGGGTTTAAGTTATGCTGGCAGGGCTCACTTTTTTATTGGTGCATATGTAACAGATATGACTGCATATAAAGGAAAACAAGTTCCTGATGAAAGAGATGGTAAACAGTTTGGTATTGTTAGTGATGCCTACTTACCGCACGTAAGTACTTCAACAGTAGCACAACTTTCTTCAGACAGATCACATCAGCAGATATGGCAGCCATTCCCAGGCTTTTATAATGATGGATTTTATGGCTATATATGGGGAATAAATGAGGATACTAACGGTGACGGTGAGCTGGCTCCAAGTGAAGATATTAATTATAACGGGCAATTAGATTATAATCTTGATCCTCCGCCAGGAATATTAAAAAGTATGGCGATAAGTACTGATAAACGAACTTGGCCTGAATACTGGCCAGGTGGTTCCTATGTTGGTGATGATCGCCAACCGGCAGGCAGACCGCCTAAAACTTCGGGTCCGGGAAAACGTGTCGGTCAATGGAACGGTGAATATAAAGCTGCTCCTATAGCTGATCAGGAAACTCTTTATATGATGGATGACCATGAAAATGATTTTTGGAATGATTACAAAGATGTTAATT
This sequence comes from Chlorobiota bacterium, assembly GCA_013151565.1. Lineage (GTDB taxonomy): Bacteria > Bacteroidota > Ignavibacteria > Ignavibacteriales > Melioribacteraceae > SZUA-22. Next base: position 233 of record JAADIB010000301.1, on the reverse strand, counting down.
ATTGGCCGATGAAAAATCCGGATGGTACTCCTGATACAACAGAATGGAACAATCCTAATGTAAATAAAGTGGCTATTGCCGGTTCAGGCGTAGAAGTGGAATCTCGTACCTATGGCTGGTTCCACCCGCTTGCAGAAGACTTACTCGTTTCTGTTTATAGAGTCAGGAACTACAGCGATTATGATTTGAATCGTGTTGTAACCGGCATGTGGGCAGATCCAAATATTGTTCAA
>JAADIB010000154.1:15407-19128 GCA_013151565.1 Chlorobiota bacterium | reverse complement strand
ATCCCTAAAACCAAACTAGATTCCTTGGTAGAAAGTGAGACAGCCAAAGAAAAGATCGATGAGATAAAAGCTGAACCGGAACAACCGAAAATTGAAGAAGTTAAGAAAAAGAAAAAACCGAAAAGTTATAAACTTGCAAGCCGTGAATATAAAAGTGAAGACACGATCATCAAAGTTCGCGATGTTGAAATTGGCGGTGATAATTTTATAGTTATCGCCGGACCATGTTCGGTAGAATCAGAATCTCAGATCATGTCGTGTGCCCATGAAGTAAAAGTTAACGGCGCACAAATTTTACGCGGCGGATGCTTCAAACCGAGAACCTCACCTTACAGTTTCCAAGGATTGGAATGGGAAGGTCTTGATTATCTTGAAAGCGCCGGGAAAGAGTTCGGACTACCGGTTATTACAGAAGTACTTGCACCCGAACAAGTTGTTAATGTGGCGAAACAATCGGATATTCTTCAGGTTGGTGCAAGGAACATGCAGAACTTCTCTTTATTAAAGGAAGTTGGTAAAGTTCATCGTCCGGTAATGCTTAAACGTGGAATGATGTCCTCACTTGATGAATTGCTTAACGCAGCAGAATACATTCTTGCACAAGGCAACCGACAAGTAATACTTTGCGAAAGAGGTATCCGAACTTTCGAAACTGCCACAAGAAACACACTTGATCTTAGCGCAATACCAGTTTTAAGAGAGTTAACTCATTTGCCAATCCTTGTCGATCCGTCACATGCAATTGGTGAGCGTGATAAAGTTATTCCTCTGGCTAAAGCGGCAAAAATTGTTGGAGCACACGGAATTATGGTTGAGTTCCATCCGGAACCGGAAAAGGCATTGAGTGACGGTCCGCAAGCATTAAGGTATCCTCAGTTTGCTCAGCTAATGCAGGATTTGAGAAATCTGTAATTAGATAGGGTTTAATAACTCCGTCTTTTAGAGGCTGTATTAAAAACTCTAAAACCGTCGAAACGGTTAAGACACCCATAAGTTATTATTAACCAACGACTTAAGTCGTTGGTTAATAATAAAAGGGGCTACTTATTTAACCAGTTTACTGGTTTAAACACATTCAAACAATAAGAATAATGTTTTTCCAAAAGCTAAAATAGTCTTTCTATTACTCTATTTTATTTTGACCCCGAATCACTGATTATTCGACACTCATTTTTGTATAATTCACATTTTTACTTATATTGCTTTTAAATATCACCCAAAAAGAAAACTGATTGGAGTAATATAATGAATATTAAAAGGATTATAACAATAATGGCAACATTATTTGGAATTACATTTTTCAGCAGTAAATCCAATGCTCAAAATATCTCACAAGAGAAGTTATCAGAGAAAGCCAATGTTTATAAATACAAAGTTCTGAATATCGATAAAAAAGAAGTTTCTCTATCCGATTACAAAGGGAAAGTTCTCCTAATTGTAAATGTTGCAAGCAAGTGCGGATTCACACCTCAGTACGAAGGGTTGGAAAAAATATACAGAAAATACAAACCGCAAGCATTTGAAGTTCTGGCTTTCCCTTGCAATGATTTCAAAAATCAAGAACCCGGCACAAATGAAGAAATAAAGAACTTCTGCTCGGTTAATTACGATGTTACTTTTCCACTGTTCGATAAAATATCAGTTAAGGGTGAAAATAAAGCACCACTATACAAAATGCTGACTGATAATCCTGTAACGGGAAAATCAGAAGTACGCTGGAACTTTGAGAAATTTCTTATTGATAAAAACGGCAATGTAGTTAAACGTTTCAGAAGTCCGACAAAACCGGATAGTACAAAAATAACTTTAGCGATTGAGGAACTATTAAAATAAATTACTAACTCACCTTACGCAAAAACATCGTAATACTTTCGTAACACAAAATGATAAGTAAGAATGTAACATACAAGCCGGGTTTTATTTGTGCGCCTTGGCGTAGCCCACAATGTTTTATTTATGGGGGACTAAAGTCCAGAACTTTGTGTAATTTTTTATCCACGTCCTAAAGAGACTGTGTGAAAAGTCAATTATTTCATTAACCCCACGTTTTAACATGGGGAGAAGGAAGCAAAAACAAATCTTTTTCAAAGGGTTCTCAAAGTTTTCACACAAGCTCTAAAGGGCGTGGCAAATCAAAAACATATTTTGTGTAACATGAGTTACTAAGTTATCATTCTTCCCGCAAACAAAGTTGAAGATACCATCAAGTACAAATCAGAATATGAAGGTTACGACTGGTGGTTCTGCCATAAATCATTAGACTAATTAACTACATAAAAAGGGGAGCTTTATCGCTCCCTTTTTTATTCTTTCTCAGAAGTAAACATTCTCATGTCTGTCCACCACGGTCTTATTTTATAATTCAATCAACCATTTTTTATTGCAGGATCATTATCACAAATTTTAGTAGCTTCTTCCAATGATTCAGCTTTTAGAATAAAAACTCCAACGCCTTTATCGTCACCAAACGGTCCAGCAAGGATAAGTTTTCCAGCTTCATGTAAACTATCAATATTATTCAAATGTGCTATTTGAATTTTCATAGCTGTAGCACTGTCAAGCTGAGGTCTATTCAGAACTCTAAGCAATTCTCAGTTTTTTTATCCAGATGAGCTTGAATATTATCAACTTCAATATAAAAAGTAGCATGCGGTGGTGATCCCCCCTCTGTTTTTCCTATTCCACCACCGATGCTACCTTCACCACTGTTTTTAACAATTCCATAATTCATCGGATTATTAGCATCTATCTCACATTCGAAAATACTTCCATAGAAATTTTGCAATGCTTTAGGATTATCTCCTAAAACTTCAAAATGAACTACTTTTCCTACCATTTGGTACTCCTTCTTTTATTAGACAACGTGTCTTGTTTGTTTGACGCACCAAGATAGGAAAGGTTTTATGTAATTACTGAAAAGATTACCAGAAAAACTTAAATCCAAACTTCAAAGCTACTCCGCTCATATCAAAAGATTGTTCCAAATGTTTTGTAGCTCCGGTTTCCGGATCAGTAACAGTATATGTCCAGCTAGGATTAGAATTATGGTAAGATATCTCCCCTACCAGATCGGAACGGTTGCCAATTTTGTAAGCTATTCCGGCTCCAAGCTGCCAGCTGAAATCCCAAGCAGTTTTGAATTCATTCTGGTCTTCATTCTGCAGATTATTATAGAAAATAAGAAGAGCTTCAGCTCCGGCGCTTCCGGTTATATACAAACTAATAATTGGAAATACTGGCAGATATGCTGTCATTGAAGCCAATAATGGAATTGAATGCAAATTTGTTTTAGATCGCTGCTCAGATAATTCACCGTTCACTATTCCATAATACTGCTCATATTGTTTTAATAAAACCTTATCCACATAGCTTTTAGAAAACCAGCTCGCACTCCAGCCAATGCTGAGATTTCTGTCAATAAAGGTTTCACCCTTGTATCCTAATATGAATCCTCCCTCAGTTGCCGAAGGTTTGAAATGCCCGAATGTAACAAGAGCAGAATGGCGTTGTGCTGAAACTATCGAAGTAAACCCGAACAAGAGAATGATAATTGTTTTTTTCATAATATCCCCCAAAATTTGTTGTGTAAACTCTCATTCACAATTTGAGTGCCAACAGACTTTTTTAATTTTATGGCTGTTTTCTTAATTTAATTTTCGGTAAGTGTATTTATTATTATACAGAAATTGATGATCGATATAATAATAATGGACAGTTCAAC
>JAADIB010000154.1:0-15334 GCA_013151565.1 Chlorobiota bacterium | reverse complement strand
TGATAACTTTCTACAAATAACCATTTGGGTTATCATCCCCAACTCCAAGTACGGCGGGGTTACCGAGATTTGTCCGAAGGACTCCCTCGGAGATGCAATAGATGGTGTCTTTGTTGCCTTAATTTTTTTTTCTATTACATAATCTCGCTTTAATTATGTTCTCTATCACAAAAGATTTTTTTTATTCAATTTATTTGTTAATATATTTTAGTATGATAAATTATTTAACTGTGCTATGTCGATAAACAAATTCTCAATTACAAGCGAATATCATAATATTAACCTCGTGAACAAGAAGATCAAAGCATTCTGCCTGGAAGAATGTATACCAATTAATGTTATTGATGCAGTGGAAATATGTTTAACGGAAGCCCTCAATAATGTTATCAAACATTCATATGAGGGAAAATCCGGGAACAAGATAGATTTGATTGTTGGAATCTCAAGTACTAAAATTGATATAGATATAATGGAAACCGGATTACCCCGAACCAATTTCGACAAACCAAAGCTGGAGTTTGACCCTGATGATATAAATTCTGCGCCGGAAGGCGGGATGGGTCTTTACATAATAGATTCACTAATGAACTCGATATCATATACATCGAAGAACGGATTGAATATCACATCATTCAGTAAAAATCTGCACGATTAGTATAAAACTGCGCCCCTACTTGCACCTAAATTATTATATTATTAAATATAGCAATGAATTTTAATTTTAAAGTCGAACATATTCTTTTTTCTCTAATAATTGCCTTATTGCTCAGTAGTTCCACATCTGCACAAATAGAAGATACTACAATAAGCAAGGCAATAAAAAGGCAATGGCCCTATAATCATTCTTATCCGTTGATCAAGCCGAGGTATCCGTCTTATCCATTAATGACCGCTTACATTTTGCAGCAAAAAGCAAATTCAGGCGATCCTTTCGCGCAGCATGAACTTGGTCTTAGATATTTAACAGGACAAGGGATGCCTAGAGATACGGTTAGAGCCGTTTATTGGATTCAAAAAGCTGTAGAGAAAAATCTAACTTCGGCTTGGTTCAATTATGGAATTATGCTCAATAATGGAATTGGTGTTAAATGGAATCCGTTTGAAGCATATAAATATTTTAAGCAGGCTGCAAAAAACGGTATGCCGGAAGCACAATTTGTTTATGGAATTTTTCTAACTGATAATTTGGTGGTAAACAGAAATTATACCGAAGCCTATTATTGGATTAAGAAAGCGGCGGCTCAGGATTTTGAGCCGGCAAAGGAAGCGGTTAAAGAATTTCAAAAAATGGGAATTCAGCTTCCCGATGAATCGCGGGAAGATGATGAAACAATTAACACAGCTACTCCGGCGGTAGTATCAACTGCTGGTATTCCTCAGGCTGCTGTTTGGGGTGAAGATTGGGAATTGGATTTTATCAACTTAGAAAAAGATACTGTTTCCAAAGATGACACAAAAAAATATTTGGAAATGATCCTAGAGAAAAACAATACCGAGTTAAAGCAGCTTCTTGGAGTTGAAAAATTTCCCGATTCTGTTACTACCACAGATACAACCGGAATTGGTTTAATAAAATATGCAGTCGGGAAAGGAAGTCCCGAAGCATTGTTGATAGCGGGCAGAGCATTCCAGGAAGGGATATATGTTGAAAAAGATATAGTAAAAGCCTCTGCAATATATATACATGCTTACCGGCTTGGTTCCAGAAAAGCGGCTGAATATTTGATTGGCTTAATTCAATCGCCGGATTATTTTACGATGCTTAAAAAACTCGTTGATAAGAATGACCCCGACGCAATGTTCGTTTGGGCAGGTTTAACAGCTCTCGGTCTGGATTTTCAGCTTACTGACGAACAGGCGCTGGAATTGCTTGAAAAAGGTGTTAAACAAAATTATATATATTCAATCATAGAGACGGGGTTGTGTTACTATTCCGGCACTTTGGTTAAAAAGGATAGAGCGAAGGCAATTGAATATTGGCAAAAAGCCGTTGGATTAGGCAGCCTTGAAGCGAAAGTAAGAATTGCTTTTGCAAATATTCGTTCCAACAGCGGTGATAACAAAACAAATTTTGAAATTCTTAGACGAGCATCGGAAGAGGGATCTGTTTCGGCTCAAGCGGCTTTAGCATACTGCTACGAAAAAGGTCTCGGGGTAAAACAGAATAAAGCTGAAGCTGCCAATTTATACAGGAGAGCCGCTCACCGCGGAAGCCAGGCTGCATTTAACTCGCTTAAAAAAATGTACGATGAAATGCGTCCGCATGATGAAGAGTTTGATATTTACGAAGAATAAATTGTGACTTATAGAACACTGATTAAACAGATTTAACTGATCTGCACAGATTAAAACTTATTTGGCTTTTAATAATACTAGAGTCAGATCATCATTAACCGGCGCATCGCCTTGAAATCTTTTGATCGTTTGTAGGATCTTTTCCTTTATTTCTTCAGCTGACTTATCGGCATTTTCCATTATGATCCTCTTAATTCTCTCCTCGCCAAACTGGAGTCTTGCCATGTTCATCATTTCAGTTACGCCATCCGTATAGAAGAAAAGAATGTCGCCTTTCTCAGTCTCTAAAGTTTCTTCTTCCAGCACTTTCTCAAACATTCCTTTATCGTTCAATCCTATTCCCATCCCTTTTGGATTCAGTACTGCAAACTCGTTTTTGCTCTTTTTGTAATGCAGCACAGGGGTATGACCGGCTCTGCAGAATCTCACTTTCCCGTTACTATCAATTGAAGCAACCGTGATGGTAAGAAAATATTCACGCTTAAGTTTTTTAGCGAAGTATTTTTTCAGTTCTGTGATTATCTCTTTAACATCGGAATGGGTCTCAATCAGAAAATGTACTATTGCCTGAACCCTTACCATATAAAGTGCAGCCGCCATTCCTTTGCCCGAAATATCACCGATAATAATGAACGTCTTTCCCGATTTTTCCGATACGATAAGATCGAAATAATCGCCCCCTACATCCTGCGCAGCTTCGCTGTATGCTGTTATCGTATAGTGCTCATTTTCCGGAGGAACTTCCGGCATCAAGCTGGTTTGAATTTTTTTAGCCATTTCAAGATCGTCTTTCACGACCAGTTTATCAGCCAGCTCAAATGCAAGCAAGATATTAATGATCAAAAAAGAAAATACTAAATATGCATGATTATTGACAAGCAGACCAATAACAAAAATCAATAAAGCTGATAAGTAAAAAACCCTTCTGGCGGCGGAAAGTTTAAGCAGGAAGGCATTGAACAATGAACGTGTAAATATTAATGCTCTCTTAAATTTATTCTGACTGGGAACAACCGGCGGAATTTCAGTTTTATAAAATTCGTAAACTGCAGCGGATTCCTTTTTAATGAGCCGTTCGATTTCATTAAAAGATAACTCGCTCGTGTAGAGGTCGAACATTCTTTTTATAGGATTACCGGATGCCACATTTCCCTTCGGTTTGTTAAAATCTTATTTTAATTGTAAATCTTTGAAACTTTCAATTAGTTAGACGAACATCGTAATTTATAGTTCAAAATACAATTGAAATTTTAATCGTGAAACTAGATGGGATTATAAAAGTATGGTTACTATTATACTATTTCAGTGAAATCATTGATTTTGTTATCCTTTTTGAATCTGTAATAAGTGTATAATAATAAACACCGCTAGCAAGATTTGCCGCATTAAATCTAACACTATAGTTTCCAGCTTTTTGCTCTTTGTTAACCAAATTTACAACTTCTCTCCCTAAGGTATCGTAAACTTTAAGCGTTACAATACCGCTAACCGGTATTTTATAATCAATTGTTGTAACCGGATTAAATGGATTGGGATAATTATTTCCCAGTTGTATTTCGGTTGGTATATTGTTTTTTGGTTCTTCTATATCAACAATGGTTCCGTATTGTTTACCATCTATTATTGCACCTGTTAGCCATCTTATCGGTGATTCACTCGCATTATTGAATATTCCGAATTTATCAGCAATTTCTTCTGACCAAAATAATTCAGTTATTTCAGTAATCCTACTAATTACCGTATCACCATCTATTACAACCCACGTTGAATCGTATATAAATGTTGTTTTAGGTCCCGACCAGAAAAACGGGTCATTAAAAGAATATTTATAGGTTGTATAACGTGACCAACGAGGTAACTCCAAACTATCCAAAGGTAGTTCATCCAAAGAGTCCCCGTCTTCGTCAACATCTTGAAAATCCAGCATAAACGAAACACCACTTACCGTATCATTCCTTTCCCATGAAATTTGATTTAAACTTTGTGGATCAGAACCCACTTGGTAGTTTATTTTTTTAAAATATTTTTTTCTATTAATTATACTATCTTTCACAACTTTTGTTGTACTGTAGAAGGGATAAGTATAATCGCTAAAGTAATATTGCCAAATATCACCAACATGCAGTGGGTTGTATTCACGCGGTTTCTTAAAATATTCCTTTTTAAATTTTTCGGGTACATCATTTAAATATTCAATTAGTATTTGTGCTTGAGCATTTATGTAAACACAAAATAAAATAATTATCCATTTTTTCATTTTTCCCTCAACTATTTTAATAAAACCATAGATTTTGTTATTCTTTTTGAATCTGTAATGAGTGTATAATAATAAACCCCGCTAGGAAGATTTACCGCATTAAATATAACATTATAATTTCCAACACTTTTCCTTTCGTTAATCAATGTGGCAACTTCTCTACCTAAAGTATCAAATATTTTTATTGTTATCATACCGCTAACCGGTATTGTATAATCAATTATTGTAACCGGATTAAAGGGATTTGGATAATTACCCAATTGAAATGATTTTGGCATGTTTTCACAGTTTTTTTCAATCCCTGTTAACGGTGAGACAATATCAAAACCATAAATCTGATTTCTAGTAAGGTCTGCATAAATAATTGTATCATTCCCTAACCATTCTGTATCTACTTTAACGCCATATTGATCGCAGCGAGTATAAAGTTTAGTGAAGCTGGAATCTAAAAAATGTACCAATACACCTGAACCGCTGTTAATTATCGGATCACTATAAAAGGAAATCCTCTTCTCATCTCTTGACCATTTTAAATATGTAAAAGCCATATATGAATGTGAGCAAGCACCTTCTGTAATACCTGTCCATTGATCAAAAATTAAGGAATCTTTTTCTTCTTCAATGTAAAAGAATTTTAATAATGTATTATTTGGTTCTGCATTTACATCTTCAACACTATAAGCAAGAATTTTATTTTTAATACTGTAATCAAAGCTATATAAAAAGAGTGAGTCCGTGAATAAAAATGTTGTGTCTCTAGTATCTGAAATAAAATTATAGTTTTCAATGTAATAATTATCACCAAAAAAAAGGGTAGTATCACTACTCCAGGATGGTTTCATCCAAATATTATTGTAGGGAGAAGTGTATTTTATGTTTTCATTTAAATCAAAAAAAATATTATGCACCATAATAAATTGGTCATTTGGTGAAAATGAAAAAAAATATGGCCACTTAAGAATATCTTCAAGAAGTAATTTTGTCTCACCTGTTTCAAAGTTATATAAATACAACTTTTCATCAGATTCATAAGCAGCCAAGTGGGATCTATTTGCAAAAATTGGGAAGCTAGGGAAAACAGTTGTTTCTGTTTCCATTGTACTAATATTAGTTTTATATATAATTCCAGTATTTAGCTCTTGCCAATAAATATCTTTTGCAAATGTATCAACTGCAAATCTTCTTGAACCATCACTTGTTATTTGAAATTCTTGAGAATATATAATTGCTGGTATAATTAAAACCATTAAAATCTTTTTCATATTGTTGCCTATTGTTTGAATTTGTGTTTACTTTGTATTTTTAAAGCTATATAAATCCGCTGAAAAAACTACTACAATGGGAAAAAGGAGCAACTTAACAGAAAAGTCTGAAATCTCAGAGAGAGTTCTGCTTCCACCTTCGCGAAAAACGCTTCGGTGGACAGGTCGCCCCCAAAAATGGAACTTGTCGGAACAAGAGAGAGTAAAAACCGTACCTATATGCAGCGGTAAAAATAAGAAACGGATAAAATTAACTTCGCAGTAAATTTGATTTTTGCTTGGAAATATTTTGAATGTGCTAAACAAAAAAATACCCTCAAAAAAATGTTGTTTTACAATAATAAAATTTTTACAAGTGTACAAGGATAAAATGACGTGTTTAGCATTTTTGTTATACTACAACCCAAATATCCAGAATATTTTTTGTAAAATTGAAACTCTTTTATAAAAATTCCTTACGATTTGCATTGTAAATTTTGCAGGTAATATCTATTTTAGGAAGGTAAAGAACTAGAAGGTTCTAGTTTTGTAATTTGTATTGTTTGAACCAAATAAAAAAAAAGATCGAACATGAAAATAGATTATTTTTGGAAAGGAATTTTATTCCTTTTGATGTCATTTGTTATCATAGCCGGTATTGCATTTCCTATAGTTGCACAACCAAGCACATGGTACGAATTCCCATTAATTCCCGGACTGGAAGAAAAAGCGAAAATCATTTTCTTTCATGTGCCTACGGCATGGATAGCGGTCATAGCATTTTTGATGGCTATGGTTTACGGTATCCAGTACTTACGTAAAGGTGATCTGGATAACGACGCAAAATCTTTAGCCGCTCTTCAAATAGGAATGATGTTCACAATCCTGGCTACAATTACGGGATCAGTTTGGGCAAAGTTTACCTGGGGCGCCTTCTGGCATTGGGACCCACGGGAGACCTCAATTTTTATCCTGCTTTTAATTTACGGCTCCCTTTTCGCGCTTCGCTCTGCTGTTGAGAATGAAGATAAACGGGCAAAGCTTTCCGCGGTTTATTCTATTATCTCTTTCTTGACTGTTCCGTTTTTTATTTTTATTATGCCGAGAATTATGACCGGACTTCATCCAGGTTCAGCTAATGATGATACATCGGGTCCTGTTGTTAATTTCAAAATGAATGGAAACATGCAATTAATTTTTTATCTTTCATTAACTGCTTTTACAATTTTATACTATTGGATGTGGAGCATGACATATAAATCAATTATTATTAAAGACAAACTTTCTAAAAAATATATCTGAGGTGATTTTTGAATGGTTTATTCGAATTTTTTGAACAAAATTCTATATATATAGTTTTAGCAATTACACTGATAATCTGGACAGGTATCTTCCTGTTCCTCTTAAGTACTGACAAAAGATTAAAAGAAATTGAAAAAGAAATAAAGGAAATGGAACAATGAACAATAAATATATTTTCGGCGGTATTATAATCGTAGTATTCCTTGGAATAATGGGATACCTTTTTACTCAAACAAATGTTCAATATGAGGAAGATTTCACTAAGATCGTTAATTCAAAAGGGACAATTAAAGCCACAGGTGAATGGGTTAAAGAGAAGCATTATTCCATAGACAAATCAAATAATATTTTTACTTTCTATATGAAAGACTTCAATGGCAAAGAGATAAAAGTAGTTTATAAAGGTGCAATCCCGAATAACTTTGAATCTTCTACCAGTGTTGTGGTAACAGGGAAATATCAAAATGGTGAATTCCATGCATCGGATATTCTCACTAAGTGCCCGTCTAAATATGAAACTCAGTATGAAATAAAAGAAACCAATTCATAACTCACACTGAAAGGATAAATTTCCATGGCAGGTAATATTTTTATAACGTTTGCCCTTCTGGCAAGCGTTTTTTCAATAATAATGTATTATTTAACCTATAAGGGTTACACAAATACAAAAAACTTAGCGCGCATTGGATATCATTTAAGTACGATTGCGATAATTGCAGCTTCTGCTTACTTACTTCATGCATTACTTACCCATCAATACCAATTCAGTTATGTTTATAATTACAGCAACAGTGATTTGAGTACAGGGATGCTGATGTCAACTTTTTGGGCTGGGCAGGAAGGAAGTTTTATGTTGTGGCTTCTGTTCACAGCAATTTCCGGTCTGATTCTGCTGGAATATACTTCCAAAAGGGGCGACCTTGAATATAGGGTAATGATGATCTTTACTCTTGCTCTTGCATTTTTGTTAGTTATGGTAAGTCCCGGACTAAAGGACCCGTTTACTTTTATCTGGAGCGAACCGACATTCATAGATATTAAAAATATAAAACAATCATATTTATCTCTTCCATTTATGCAGCAATTTACGTTCTCCGATGGGAATACCGGACAGACTCTGATCAAAATGAACGAACAGCTTGCAGGATTATTAGCCGGTAATGGAATTAGTATTGATCAATTTATTGCTTTCGGGAAAGGACTTAACCCGCTGCTGAATAATTTCTGGATGCAGATCCATCCTCCTATGCTGTTTGCCGGATTCTCAATGGCTACCGCTCCTTTTGCATTTGCATTTGCGGCGCTTATCAAGAATGAATATAAAGATTGGGTTAAGCAATCATTCCCGTGGTTATTAGCAGCAATGATGATCCTTGGTTTAGCTATAATGCTGGGTGGTTACTGGGCTTATATAATTCTCGGCTGGGGCGGATACTGGGGTTGGGACCCGGTGGAGAATTCCAGCTTAGTCCCGTGGATAGTTGGAGTTGCTGCAATACATACATTTATAATACAGAAGAAAACTCAATCAGGTGAAGGGGCAGGAAGATTTGTCAAAACGAATTTGATTCTGTCCATATTAACTTATTTACTGGTTCTTTATAGTACTTTCTTAACACGAAGCGGTATTCTCGGCGAAGCATCCGTTCATTCGTTTGTTTCTCCCGGTATGATGGTATATACACTCTTAATCCTTTTCATCGGAACATTTACAGTGCTTGGTTTCGGAGCAATAGCTTATCGTTGGAAATATTTAGAAAAAACTTTTACATCCGAAGATAATATGCTTTCTAAAGAACTTGCATTGTTTACCGGTTCAGTTGCTTTGATAGCGGCAGCATTGATAATAATAGTCGGAACTTCCGCTCCCATCTTCGGCACAGCAGTTGAAATTAGTTTTTACAACGAGCTTGGTTTACCGATTGCTATTTTATTAGGATTTCTTAACGGTTTAAGTTTACTTTTAAGATGGAAGAAAACTTCTGAGAAAGCATTACTGGATAGTACAAAAATGCCGTTAATAATTTCAATTGTTTTAACAATTGCAATAGTTTTTCTTGGCGGCATAAAAGATTTTATGGCAATTCTATTCACCTTTTCCGCGGTCTTTATGCTGGTGGTGAATCTTGATACAGCGATCAAAATCTTTAAAGGGAAAAAATCATTCCTCGGAGCTTATGTCGCTCATACTGGAATCGCACTATTTATGCTTGGTGTTGTCGCAACTGGATGGTTCACCCGTGAGGAGCAAGTTGAATTAAAAGAGGGACAAATGACAAATGTCTTTGGTTATAACCTGACCTATACCGGCTATACCCCAATTGAAAACGGGGAGAAATTCAAGTTCAATATTACAGTTGAAAAAGACGGCAGTTCCAATATTATTGCGCCGGTTATGTATATCTCAAGTTTTAATAATAGCTTAATGCGGGATCCGGACATAATAACTAAATTCACAAATGATTTTTATGTATCGCCAGTTAGCTTTGAGGAAGGCGGCGGTAAAAAAGAGAACAATTCTTCTGCCACAAAAGTTACAGTAACAAAAGGTCAAACTACTGAATACAACGGTGCTGAAATAAAGTTCACAAAGTTCGATTTTCCGCCTGATGCAATGGCAGCAATGCAATCGGGTAAAGATTTTTATATCGGCGCTCTTTTGGAGATTGAATTCAACGGTAAAAAATATAATGTTGAACCAAAGATGGAAACAAAAAGCGGGCAGCGATCTTTTGTCGGAGCTAAAGTGAAAGAGGCAAACCTAAATATTGAGTTGCTGAATTTGGATGCGTCGGGTAAAGTTGAACTATCTCTTTCGCAGATCAATAACAATAATACTGAATCAAAGATAGAAGAGGTTAAACTTCCTTCGTTATGGGTTGAAGCAAGTATTAAACCTTTTATGAATTTGATTTGGATTGGAACGTTGACTGTGGTTCTGGGCTTTTTAATTGCTGCATTCCGTAGAACTAAAGAGGCAAATAAATAATTTTACGCAATTCAGGGAATGATCTCAACTGGGATCATTCCCCTGTTTATTCACCTATACAAAATCAACTATCGGAATATCCACGATAAAAATTGAACCGTGGGGATGGTTGTCTTCAATATGAACTTCCCCTTTCATTTGTTTTACCACTAATTTTACAAGGCTTAATCCCAGACCATATCCCTTAATGCCCTTTATCTCACTGGTATTGCCACGGTAAAATCTCTCGAATACTTTTTCCTTCTCATTATCAGGAATTCCAATTCCCTGATCTTTTACTTTTATTCTCACTCTCTTTTCTGATACCGTAGCCGATACGGTAACTTCCATATTGTTGGAGTATTTTAATCCGTTGCTAATAAGATTTTCCATAACCATCTTAAAATAATCTGATTCTCCCATTAGATAAATATTCTTTTCAATCTCAAACGAAACTTTTTGATCCTTGAACTCTTGCGAAAGGTCATCTTCAATAAGTGTAGAAAAATTGAATACCTTTTTGCCGGCATTATCTGTTTCACCTTCTCTTGCTAATATCAATAAGGTTTTTACAATTTGGATCATTTTCTCCGTTTGAGATTTGATTATTTCAAAAGATTCCCTGCACTCATCTTTAGGATGTCCATTTCTCATAATAAATTCTAGTTCAGTATTTATTGCTGTCAGCGGAGTCATCAATTGATGGGAGGCATTATCAGAGAAATGGGATATTTGATTTATCTGAAATTCAAGTCTGTCAAATAGATTATTTAAAGTCTGCTTTAAACGACCCAATTCATCTGTGCTTTCAGCTTCATATGTAATTCTTTTGCTGATATTTGTTGCGGAAATTTCATTTGCAACATCAATGATTTTATTTATCGGGTTAAGTGTTTTTTTAATAAAGAATAAACTTATCAAAGCAAATAAGAATATTACTACAGGCAGTGAATAGAGAGTAAGATTGATTATTTTTTCAACAACTTCGTTCATCTTTATTTTTGGTGTTGATAGCTGAATGAATCCTTTTAAGTTTCCATTACAATCATAAAGTTTAGTATACCCGGTTCTTAAACCTGTGTATTTAATATTCAGATCGTTAAATAAATAATCTCCTTTGAAGTCAAGAGTCATTAATGGTATGGATTCATAATTCTCTAAATTTTTACTCTCAAAAAGTAAGTTCTTCGAAGTATCATAGATTTGAAGGAAAAAAGAATTCTCCGATACTTCTCTCATAGCTTTCTCATTCAACTCGGTAGGATTAACTATTTTAAAAGAATTATTTTCACAAACAATGGATGCTTTGATATGCCCTAGTTCATGATGCAGTCTATCATCAATAGTATTCTTAAAAAAAGATTGTATTTGAAGCATCATAAAAAAATTAAAGATAAGAAAAACCACCATCAAAAGTAAAATTACCCAAATGGAGTTCTTTTTAACCGACTTAGTAATTAACGGTACTTTAACTTTATTCTGTGATGAAAATGTATCCTTCGCCATATACTGTTTTTATATATTTTTTCTCAGAAAGTTCTTCTAATTTATAGCGAAGATGTTTTACTGTTACATCTACAACATTTGTAGTTGGAGTGTAAGGTAGTTTCCAGACATCATCGCACAATTTTTCTCTGCTAATAATAGATGCCCTATGCTCCAGAAAATATCTCAGTAATTCAAATTCCATTTCCGGAAGTTTAACCTCAACCTCGGAGTTTTGTAGAGTATGTTTGATAAGATTTAGTGAAAGATTATCAAACTCGATTGTACTAACCGAAGTTTTGTATCTGCGAACAACCGCATTTATTCTGGCTAATACTTCTTCAAATGAAAAAGGTTTTGTAATATAATCATCTGCTCCATAGTTAAAAGCTTCTATTTTGTTTTTAACATCCGAGAGCGCCGTTAGAAGTATAATAGGAGTTTGGTTATTCGATTCTCTAACCCGCTTGCAGACTTCAATGCCGCTGACTTTCGGAATACGCCAGTCTAATAGAAAGACATCGAAATATTGCGACGAAATTACATCAAGAGCACGTTCACCATCATAGCATACTTCACAATCGTACCCCTCCGATTCGAAACTCTTTTTCAAAGAATTCGCAATTTGTTTTTCGTCCTCTACTATTAATACGTTCATCATTTAATCATTTGTTAAGCATCAATATAAAAATATTAAAAGAATATTAAAGACATTAATAATGAAAAATTTTTCACAATTGTTTCCTTTACAAAGGATTTTCTCATCCATATTTTAAAACTACGAAATTTATATTCATTAATTATATGGAGGCTTCAATGAAAAAACTTGTACTACAAACAATTTTCGTTCTAATTGCAACATCCTTTGTGTTTGCGCAAGCAACATATGTTGGACCGGAAAAATGTTTACAATGCCACAATAACCCAGGTTTGCATGATGCAACAGGATGGCGTTCTTCAATGCATGCTAACGGCTATTCTGTTGTCCTAAATGATAGTCTTACCATGCAAAACATGTACGGAGTTATCAATGACTATGACGGTAATGGTATTGATGATTTTCACGATGGTCTTAATTTCAACAATATTTCATCTGCATTCGATAAATACAAACCAAACGCACCAATATTAGCTTATTCTGCAGAAAAAGGTTATACTATTACTATGGGTGAAGTTACTTATAGAGTTTATTTAACATACGGCGGTAGCGGTTTATACAAACAACGTTATGGTGTTAAAATACCTGCGTCTGACGGAACAACAAAAGGAATTTATATTTCACCAATTCAGTTTAATGAAAAAACTAGCGAATATGTTCTTTACCATGACGGTGATTGGTATAATTCAGACAACTCACCAAAATATAACAGTTCAACAACTTTGGCAGAAGCAGTTACAAATGGTCGTAGTTTAACTAAAGGCTGTGCTGGATGCCATACAACCGGACTCGAAGTTTCTCAAGATACAAATGGTGAATGGTTAGCAAGCGGTGCAGGTGTTGAGGATGAATCATTATATGCCGGAAAAGTAAATTATTATGATATTGACGGTGACGGTGATTTAGATCAGATTAACACCGGATGCGAAAGATGCCACGGACCTGGCAGCGAGCATGCTTCAACCGGTGATAAAACTAAAATTATCAATCCGGAAGACTTAACAGCAGAACAAGCTAACAATCTTTGCGGTATGTGTCACTCAAGGGGGAAAAGCAAACCTAACAATACATTCGGCTTCCCTTTTCATGATGATACTTTAGAAGGCTGGAACGTTGGCGATATTGTTTCCGATATTTATACAGACGGAGGCGGATACTGGGGTGACAAGGTTACTGATGTCAGAAGTTCAAAACAACACCATCAACAATTTCCGGATTTCTATCAGTCGAGTAAACCGACATTCCAATTCCATAAAGTTCGTTGCTACGAATGTCATGACGTTCACAATACTGCAGAGCATCATATAACTACTGAAGTCGAAGAAGAAGACTCTTTGGGTAATCCACTTGTGATTGCAACCGAGAATGACAATAATACTCTTTGCTTATCTTGCCACGCTACTCACGGTGATTTTGCAGATATTTCAAAAGAGATGGTTGCTGATTATGCTAATAATGTAGATGGAATTGGCACAATTGTATCTCAGCATTCAAATCATCCATACGATCCTACTGGTACTGGCGCTTCAAGATGTAGCAAATGTCATATGCCTAAAGTTGCAAAAAGCGCAATTGCATACGATATTCATTCACATACATTCGAGCCTATTCCTCCTCAAAAAACAAAAGATTTTGCTATGCCTAATGCCTGTGCAGTTAGCTGTCATGCAAAATCATCATATCCTAATTTCGGTGTTCCAATAACAGACGCTGACTTTACAGATTGGGGTGGTACTAATCAACAAGCTCTAGCTGACGAACTAATGAAATATTATGGTCCTGGCGGTTCATGGTGGGATGTTACTGTATCAGTTCATTTAGCTGACTTAAAATTACCTAAGAATTATGATTTAGCTCAAAATTATCCAAACCCATTTAATCCTACTACTACGATTAATTTCTCTATTCCTAAGGAAAGTCATGTAGTTTTAACTGTTTACAATTCTATCGGTCAACTAGTTACTACATTAACAAATAAAGATATGGGTCCAGGAAACTATTTCAAAGTTTGGAATGCTACTAACCAAGTTTCAGGAGTTTATTTCTACAGACTTGAAACAGATAATTTCGTTAAAGTAAAGAAAATGTTATTAGTTAAATAATCTTTTAATATTGTCTTATTATTCAACCCTCTTTGGTTCTGTACTGGAGAGGGTTTTTTATTTTCCCCCTGTTTATATTAAGATTATTCAGTCAAATTACCTTTTTAATTTATATATTTGCAAAATATTTAATCATTAGAAAGGTTCTTAAATAATGGGTGAACATAAACACAGACCATCTTGGGACGATTATTTCCTGAAGGTAGCAATGCTGGTATCGGCGAGAGCTACCTGCCCGCGTATGCACGTAGGCTGCGTTTTGGTAAAGGACAAGCACATACTGGCAACAGGGTACAACGGATCAATTCCCGGCGATGCTCATTGCGAAGATGACGGGTGTATAATCGTTGATAATCACTGTGTGAGAACAATTCATGCCGAGATGAACGCAATTATCCAGTGTGCTATTCACGGTACAAACCCGACCGGCTCAACAGCTTATATTACGAATATGCCGTGTACAACTTGCGCTAAGGCTCTTATCGGTTCAGGTATTAAAGAAATTGTTGTTTTCTCAGATTATCATGATACGCTTGCTGTTGATTTTTTCAATAAAGCAGGAGTCATTATAAGGAAACGACCTCAGCCTGTCGGAACAATTGATTATGATCTCGACAGTTTTTCATCAGCTAAAAAGATTTCCGAAGATGAGCATGAACATTAAATTATTAACCAGATGAAATTAACTCAAGAAATATTAAAAAATTACATAAAACGGGAGAACTTTTTTTCACGCGACTTGAGCTGGATTGAATTTAACCATCGGGTGTTGGAGGAAGCGCTGAATCCCGACCTCCCTCTACTGGACAGGATAAAGTTCATATCCATCTTTTTTACTAATCTCGATGAATTCTACATGATCCGAATTTCCGGGTTAAAGGAACAAATACGCGCTAACATTATTGAACCTAGTATTGATGGTCTTACTCCGATTGAAGAGCTTAAACGTGCCGAGGAGATGATCAAACCTCAAGTGGATACCCTGCTTAAATACTGGAAAAATACTCTTATCGACGAGTTGAAAGA
>JAADIB010000018.1 GCA_013151565.1 Chlorobiota bacterium | reverse complement strand
ACCAAATACCGTCAAACCTACCTACCGGCAAGGCAGGCGTGAAAGGTGAAACGTCAAACACAAAATTAATTATTTACGACATTCTAGGACGCGAAGTTGCAACACTTGTAAACGAGAAACAGCAAGCTGGGAGTTATGAAGTACAGTTTAATGCGAGCAATTTAACTTCAGGAATATATTTCTATCGTTTGCAAAGTGGAAGTTTTGCAGAAAGCCGAAAGATGATTTTAATGAAATAGTTTCCAATAAATTTTTTGCAATAGATGAAGTCTTCGTTTCCTAAATTTTCTTTCCTATCGCATAATCTAGGTTGAAAATAAAAAACCTCCATTCCAAAAACGATTATTTTGAAAGAAATTCTCTGATCAAAGCAAATTCTTTAGCGGGTTCTTCTATTTGGGGATTATGCCCGCTCTTTTCGAACATCACAAATTCTGCTTGGGGACAATACTCCTTATATTTTACCATCTGCGTTGGAACGGCTACTCTGTCAAATCTCCCGGCAATAATCAATATCGGCATATCAAGATCCTTCAGATCTTTTCTGAAATCGAAATTACCGATATCATTTCCAACTATAAAATCACCGTCCTTTCCAACCATTTGATAGTATAATTTACTATTGAATGAGTTTGGATAGGGTTTCCGAGTTCGCTTTGCAAATCTGCCGGCGTTATATGCATATAAAAATCCGTATGGCACTTTCCCATAAATTTCTTGATGGATCTTATCGCTTGAGATCGCTCCTTTTTCTCTTACTTCCATTAATTCTTTCCAAACTTCGGGATAGTTGGTTTTGATCTCATGATTGCAATTATCGTCGTTTGCCTGCCACATCAAATACGAATGAAATGTGTTAGCCAAAATTAAGTGAGAAACATTATCGGGATATCTTATTGCATATCCCTGAGCAACAAGTCCGCCGTATGAATGCCCAAGAATATTTATCTTAGAAAACCCCATTTCAATGCGCAGTCCTTCCAGATCTTCAATATCTCTGTCAAGGGTATATTCAGTTACAACCTCTGCTGTATCAGATTTCCCTCTACCGAATCCATCGTAATAGACTAACGTGTTATTTGATGAAAGTGAGTCGAAACTTCTCAAACCATAATGCGTTCCACCCGGACCGCCGGCGATAAAGAATAGTGGTTCACCCTCGCCAAAACTTACTACCCATAATTTTGCCCCGTTCACTTCGTAATATTGTCCATCGGTTTCACTATCGGGAAATGATTGACCTGCAACTGAAACTGCAAATAACACTAATGAAAGAATTAAGATTAGTTTTCTCATATCGGCAAACTCAACTGTTATTAAATATCAATACTATAAAATAAATATTTCATTGGGAATTATGAATTAAATGAGCTAAAAATAAATTGTGAATTTGGGTATTCTTTTTTAGTTTAAATTTTGACAACTAAATTTAATTTTAAGAGGAAATTCAATGACATTTATAATTTTATTATTCGGATTTTTATTCGGAGCAATTTTACTATATGCAAAGCTTAATAGATTCGACACTATCAGCGGAATGGCTACGCTTGATGATCTTACGGTTGCTAAGGCAATAGCTGTTGCAGTTGGTGTTGGAGCAATACTGCTGAATGTTGAAATCGGGTTAGGTTTTGCATCCTATCATGTTAAACCGTTTATCTTAGGTGGAATAGTTCTTGGCGGACTTATCTTCGGTATCGGTATGGCAATTTTGGGTTACTGTCCCGGGACACTTGCTGTTTCATTCGGTGAAGGTTCAATAGATGCACTCATTGGAATTATCGGAGGTCTTTTCGGCGGTTTGGTTTTTACATTACTGCTTCCCTCTATCAGCGGGATATTGGGACCCGATCTTGGTAAAATTTCCTTGTTCTCATTGGTCGGAAATTCAGTAGTATTTTATCTGCTTGCTGCTTGCAGTAATTCTTGGAGCCGGATTTATTTGGCTTGCATTTTGGATGAACAAAAAGGATGAAGTTAAAGATATGAAATGGCTTTACGCCGGAATAGCTTTAGCTGTTTTAAATTTTATTGTATTTTTGTCTTTCACAACAAACAGACCCATAGGCGCGTCAACATCATACCCGTATTGTGCCGATCTATTAACGGGAACAACTCAAAACAGTTATTTCGAAAAAATAATGATACCAGGCAATTGGGAAATGATATTTCTTTCCGGGGCGTTTCTCGCGGGATTAATTATCTCATTAGTAAAGAAAGAATTTAAACTCACTCTAATACATGACAATTGGAAAAAATATAGGGACAATTCTAATTCTCAGAGAATTATTTGGTCTTTTGTCGGCGGGTTTATCTTGATCTTCGGTGCAAGGATAGCTGGCGGCTGCACAAGCGGTCATATAGTATCCGGCGGAATGCAGTTAGCTGTCAGCAGTCTGGTCTTTGGGGTTTTTGTGTTTGTAGGATTGTTAGTAACCGGGAAAGTATTTTATCTGAATAAAAAATAGAGTTCAAAAAAAACATCACGAGTTATGAATTCAGCGTTATTAGTAATAGATATGATAAACGATTATCTCCACCCTGATGGACTCCTTTACTGTGAACGTTGTAGAGAAATAATTCCTTCATTATCTAAAACCATTGAGTTTGCGAGAGAAAATAATATTCAAGTTGTTTATGTGAATACTAATCTGGAAAGCGAAAGTGACCTATTAGCCAAAAGATGGAGACTTCATGCAGCAAAAGATTCATTCGGCGCTCAAGTGATTGATGAACTAAAACCAAAAACTGATGACCTTGTGGTTAAAAAGAAAACGTATAACGGATTTTTTAATACTTCATTGGACAAAGAATTGAAGCAACACAATATTAATAACATTGTGATAACAGGAATTCATACACATGTCTGTGTGTTACTCACCGCAACAGGCGGATTTGAACTTGGATATAATGTTGCTGTTCTTGAGGATTGTATTACAACAGATAACGAAGCAATGAGAAAAACCAGACTCACTTTTTTTAATACTCACGTGGGCGAGTTGATCAGTTCGGATGAGTGGAAGAAAAGGATTGAAGCCGATTTATTGAAATAAAACAATAGGCGCGGATACGCAAATGGAGATGAAATAAATCCCGATTATATACCCGTTGTGCAAAAAGCAAACAGATATTTATATAAATCCCTAAAAAGTTTGGAAAAACAGCATATTCTAAACAATTACATTTTTTTGGAGGTAATTACTGCTGCTATTTACACTTTTCTGGAGATAAATTTGCAAATAATTACATTTTTTGGGAGATAGTTCAAGTAATATTTGCACTTATTTGGAGATATGTTTATATTCCTTTGCACTTTTTTGGAGATAAATAGTAATGAAGCGAACTTTATATAAAGACTTACTTCATTGGAAAGAAAATAAAGACCGAAAGCCATTGTTATTGCAGGGTGCGCGTCAAGTGGGCAAAACTTATCTAATTGATGAATTCGCAAAGTGCGAATATTCTGATTATATATATTTAAACTTTGAACAGAATCCTGATTTAAGAACGTTATTTTTGGGAGATTTAAGCCCGCAAAATATTATAAACAACATAAGTCTTTATATCGGTAAAAAAATTAATTTCTCTGATACATTAATATTTTTTGATGAAATACAAATTGCGCCTGAAGCTATAACCTCATTGAAATATTTTTATGAGCAAGCACCCGAACATCATATTATTTCTGCTGGGTCCCTGCTGGGTGTTAGCGTAGGTAAGGAGAGCAGTTTCCCTGTTGGTAAAGTGAATTTTATGACGTTGTATCCAATGAGTTTCAAAGAATATTTAATTGCATTCGGCGAAAAACTTTTAGTTGAAAGATTAACGGAAATTAAAAGTATCGAACCTTTGCCTGAAGTGATACACGAAAAATTACTCAATTATCTTAAAATGTACCTTTACTTGGGTGGTATGCCTGAAGTTCTGCAAAATTATCTTGATAACAAAGATGTGGTTTTAGCAAGAAAAATACAGAATGATATCTTAGAAGCTTATTCCAGAGATTTTTCAAAGTATACGGATAAGTCGCAAGCAATAAAAACATCAGAATTGTGGAACTCTATTCCATATCAACTTGCTAAAGAGAATAAGAAATTCAAGTATAGCGATGTACGAAAAAATGCAAGAGCATCTCTATTTGAACAAACAATTGAATGGCTAAAGAAAGCGGGACTTATAAATGCTGCATATAATATCAGTGTTCCAAAACTTCCTTTGGCGGGATATGCCGATCGTACAAAGTTTAAAATATATTTATTGGATACAGGGCTACTCGGTGCTATGCTGGGTCTTACCTCGGATGTTATAATCAAAGGCTCTAAACTATTCTCTGAATATAATGGCGCTTTTATCGAAAACTTTATTGCAAATGAACTAAAAGTTTCTGGAAATAAAGAACTATTTTATTGGACATCGAAAAGTGATGCTGAAGTTGATTTTATCGTACAGTTAGAAAATGAAATTTATCCAATTGAAGTAAAAAGCGGTACAAACAGAACGCTGAAAAGTTTAAGAAGTTATGCGGAAAAATATAATCCTAAAATCATCTGTAGAGTTTCACCCCGCAATTTTATTTTATTAGAGATAATGAATTTATTAATATACCTCTTTATGCGGCATTTAATTTAAAAAACTTAATTATAGAGTTATAAATTTGCTAATTAAATAATTACTATTATGAAAATGACATTTACGAAAAAAACAGTCTCGTATCTTTTTTTTACGACAATCTTATTCCCAGCTTTACTCACGCTTAATGCACAGAGTTTGACCAAAGGTCCTTATCTTGCTGATCCGGGCAGCACCTCAATAACTATTAGATGGGAAAGTAATTCACAAGCAGATTTCGTTGTGAGGTATGGGGAAGATGAAACACTGGAAAGATCAAAAGAAGCAAAATTTATTTCGAAAAAGAAAAGCGGATATTTATATGAAGCAAATCTGACAGATCTTACACCAGGGGGAAAATACTTTTACAGAGTAACCTCGGATAAAATAAATTCGGAAGTTCATACTTTTAAAAATGGTGTTAGTAGAAACGAACCATTTTGCTTTGTCGTGTTAGGTGACAGCAGATCAAAGCCGAATATCTTCAAAGCTATTACTGATCAGATAATTAAGATTGATCCCACTGTAATAATTGCAAACGGCGACTTAGTGGCAAAAGGGGGAAACTACGATAATTGGCAGTCACAGTTTTTTGATCCGGCTAAGGAAATGATAAATCATATTCCATTCATTACTGCAGTAGGCGATCATGAATCTGATAAAGTGGACGGCGACAATGCTGATCTTTTTACACATTTTCTATTCCCTCACAAAGATAGTCTGAAGTTATGGTTCTCGTATGATATAGGTAATGCGCATTTTACTTTTCTCGATTGGCGGTACCCTTACAGTAATGAGATGATTGAGTGGTTTAAGAAAGATATAAGCAGCAGCGATAAAGATTGGAAGTTTGTGATAATGCACCGCCCGGTTTATAATCTTGGCGGACACAGAACTGCATGGGGAAAAAATGTTTGGTCGGAACTTTTAAGGGAATATAAAATTGATATTGTTTTTGCCGGGCACTCACATCTTTATGAACGGTTTTATCCTTTAAGACCGCTGTCACAGCCGGATGCTTGGGCGGTAACGTACATTACAACCGGCGGAGCGGGAGCATCGTTATACGAGGCAGTTCAAAACCGATCTTTGGCATTTTCG
>JAADIB010000297.1 GCA_013151565.1 Chlorobiota bacterium | reverse complement strand
GTCTCGTTACTTCCAAGCGTAGCTTTATTGTCAGGATAATCAAGCTGTTCCCATTCAAAATATTTATGATTATCCAAATTGGATCCGCCGCCGCCGGTGATTATATAAACAGCGTTATTCCCTTTACCAGTCTTAGGATCGTAAGGCGGATGAGGTAAACCTCTTTCGTAATCATGAGTGTGTCCGCTTAAAACAATATCAACACCATTAGCTTCCATTATCGGAACTACATCTTTACGCAGTGCTGGCTCACCATCATACGGACCGCCGGACCATGCTTCGGAATATGGCGGCTGATGCATCAGCACCATGATCCATTCACTTGTTTCTTTAGCTTTTTTTAGATCTTCCACAAACCAATTATACTGCTGACTGCCAACTGCAAGCCCGTGACCTTCGGGCAATTCCGCTTTGTTCGGATCAAGAAAAATTATGTGTGTATTACCGTAATCAACCGAATAATAATACTCCGTGCTTCCCGTTGAGCATAAAGGATTATCAACATATTTTTCAAACGGCGGGACAACACGAGTACCCCAATAACCGCCGTACTCATGATTACCAATTGAAATGTATGTCGGAACTGATCCGCCGACATATCTCAACGGATAGAAATATTCGTCGATCCATTCCATCAGATTACTTCCCGTTGTTACAACATCGCCAACGTTTAGAATCAAATCGGCATTTTCTTTTGCCATCATCTTTACTAGATTCTCATGAACTTTCGGGTATGATCTGTTATCGCCATACACAAGAAACTTTATCGGCTCATTTTTAGATTTTTTTGTTCTAAATGTCTGTTCAACACTGCTGATATTAAAACACTCCACTTTATAGTTATAAGTTTCATCCGGTTTTAATCCAACTAAAGTGAGTTCATGCATAGTTGAAGGAATTGCGTCTTCTATCTCAACTTTATCCAGTTTGCCGTTTTTCCCATACAGAATTTTTCCATAGGTAGGATAAACAGTTTCCCACATGATCGTTATTCCATCCTTCCGCAAATTTTGAAGATACGGTGGGATCAAGAAAGCAGGCTGATCTGCTAATTCAGTTTCAACACTTTTAATTGCGCTATTTGTAAATGCAATTTTAGTAGCATAATCTGCATCTTTGTTTTCTTCCACAACATCTGCTACTTTATTTATAATTGACATATCAGGCGCTGGATGTCTTTCGCAGTATCTATCTAAACGATCGAGATTATGTTTCATATCATCATAAGCTTTCCTAATTTTATAGGCTTCATCTGTGATAAGTCTGGCATATCTGATATCTCCGCTTCCCCATTCATTGATCGCTTTAATTGCAATCACAATTGGTTTATCAGTAGAAGCCGAATTTGTAATAATTACATTTCCATCGCCACCCCTGAATTTCTGATAGAGTCTCCCGTTTATCCAGATCTCACCTTTATCATTAGTGTTGGCAATCAACCTTATCGGTCGTCCTTCAACTTGGAAACCGTCAATCTCTTTTGGAAGAGTGATTTCCTTTCTGTACCATGCATGCTGCATATCACCTCGCCAACCGTTAGCGGTTGTTCTCTCTTCCCAATTTGAATCATCTAATCCAACTTGTGCTGCTTCGTTATCGGCTTTCATCTTGAACTTCCAATTTATCAGCGGAAGACCATTTTTAGGAGGCACAACTGAAAATGTGGAAAGGAATCGACCATACCCAACAGGCATTCCGACCAATCTTGCATTATAGAATCGGCTGTTATATCCGCCGTTTCTACTCTTCACTTGTATCGAATATTTTTCGCCGGCTTCTGCAGACTGTGATAAGATACTCCTGCCAAAGTATTCTACCGCATCAAATAATTCTTTTCCGTCAACATATACGACTGCGGATGGATCAACACTTATATGCAATATTACATCAAGCCCTTCGAGTTCTTTGGGAATTACAACATCCTGCTTAAACCATTTGATACCATTCTTTTTCCAATAAGGGACATTCAGTTTTTCAGTTTTCCATATTGAGGGGTTATCAGCCATTACTTCCTCAATGTTTAGATCCCCTTCGTGAGCATACCATTCCGGGATTTCCACATAAGGATGCGGCTCAAGTTCTTGAGTAATAATTTTTTCTTGTGCGTATAAATCGCAAATTGCAAATAGAGAAACTACTAGTATTGTTTTGTAAACGTACTTTATACGGGACATTGGTTATCCTACTTTGTTGATTAAAATAATTCTGCTAAATTTAATGGTGTGATTCCTAAAGCACAAACTTATTTATTTATTTTACTGTGAAACTTCAAATTATAATTGAACAAAAAGCAAAAATACTGTTACCTTGAGTAACTAGTTGGATCATTTGATTTCTTATTTGATGTGTTGTAGCGGGTCTGTTACACAATATTATTCGAATACTACTCATAAGGATCAAAGAATGTCAGATCCATATCGAAGTTATCCATTGCTACAACGGAGTCTCCCCACATTTTTACCCTAATTGGATGGACATGCAAGTCTGCAGAAAGTATAATTTGCGTTTTCTTTATGGGAAAGCGCAATTGGATTGCTTGCCCTGCTGAGATATTACTAAAGAAAAGATAACCGTTTGTCCAAATTGGTTGAACCTTAGTGCCTTCAACTAGAACTTCTTCGTGATTCATCCAGGATGGAATACGAATAAACAGTGATCCCGATAGCGCGCGCCGGTTCTACACGAAGACAATCGTGCGTATAGGGAGACTGCACCTTAACTGCGTTTGTCTCATAGTCGAACAATAGGTTTACCCATGTTCCAACACTTTCAGATATTGCAATATTCCTATAGGCTTCACACAATGAACCTACTACGCCACCGACAATGTCCATATTAAAAGAAATACTTCCTCCTCGTCCACGACCAACAGACTTATGACCGTACGGTGCAGGAAAACCGAAAGCACCAAGATGTCGGTTTGCAACATCTCGTAATCCATCTATGCCATCCGGATTGGGCGGATTGATGATGAAAGACACGTCACGAAGCTGTGAGGGTAGTAAGTGACAGCGCAGTATACGTTCAGCATCATTGTAATACTCCGGAT
>JAADIB010000165.1 GCA_013151565.1 Chlorobiota bacterium | reverse complement strand
AAGTTTGATTATGCGTTTCAGCAACGCCTCTTCGCGGTTCTGATCTCTGATCGGACTGTTTTTATCATCCTTTTCGCGGATAATGTCCTTACTTAGTTTTCTTCTTTCAGACAACAATTCAATGATTTCACTGTCAACATTGTTTATTAGTTCTCTTAGTTTGTCTAACTCACTCATATCTGACCTACTTACCATACCTTTTAAAAATTGAAATGTTAAACTACAAAAATATTATATCTTATAAAATTTAGAATAATAGTATATTTGCAATTCAGTTTAAGGAATGAATAAATATGAGGTTTTTAAGATGTCAAATACACCTTCAAATATGCTTCCTTTAGGAACAACCGCACCGAATTTCAATTTGACAGATACAATTTCTGGGAAAATGATCTCACTTAATGATATTAAAGGAGAAGCTGCAACCGTAGTTATGTTTATCTGTAATCATTGTCCTTTTGTAAAACACGTAAATGAGCAGTTGGTAAAATTGGCAAATGATTATATGGATAAAGGAATTGGTTTCGCAGCAATAAGTTCGAATGATGTGAAGAATTTCCCACAAGATTCGCCTGAACTGATGAAAAAGAATGCTGAAGATCTGAGTTATCCTTTCCCGTATCTTTACGATGAAACTCAAGAAGTTGCAAAAGCATATGATGCAGCATGTACACCTGATTTTTATATCTTTGATAAAGATCTGAAACTTGTTTACCGCGGGCAGTTGGATGATTCAAGACCGGGAAATGATAAGCCTATTACCGGTAGGGATATACGTAATGCATTAGATGCAATTCTTGCCGGCAAGGAGGTTGATCCGAATCAAATTCCAAGTATGGGCTGTAACATAAAATGGAAACATTAATGAAAAATATTTTTATAGCACGCGAATTGAATTGAACAGATATAAACGGATCAAAATAAAAATATTTGAGTGATTAGTTTGAATTAGTTCTATCCGTTTAATTCGAGTGCTATTATAGACGAATATAATTAGGGTGCAGCACATTAAATGAATAGCAATCCCATTCCACCAATAACCAATCCTGCCAGTACATTTATAAATTTAAGAACAACGAAATTCTTTTTTGAAACGGCAAGTAATGGAATAGTTCCATGACCATCCTGCACAATTGAACTAGCGAGTAGTATTGCAAAAGGGAGTGAACCGGATGCAAACAATGTCACAAATATTAAGTGCGGTCCCGATTCCGGAATTATCCCGATCAGAACGGCAATAATTAAAACAATCCAAATATTTGTCTGTATCCAAGCATCAATATCAAGGAACATCTGTAAATAGTAGATCACTAAAAGCGTTCCGAAAGTCCAAAGGAAAAATTCTGAGCAGGTGCTTTTTTAATACATGTTTCCAGAGATGTTCCTCGAGAAAGTGATCCGGAACGGTGACAACAACAAATAGCGCAAATAGAGTGACTATCAATAGAGTGATCTTAATCCAATTCCATTCATACGGTTCAGTGTAACCGCTCAGAAAAAGTAATAAGAATATCGATAAGATCCCGATCAACAATGCCCTTGGGAAACTCATTGATTTTAACTGCTCGGAAATATTTTTTATCGAGAAATATGGGAAAGATTCGTTCTCATGAACTTCAAAACCATGTAACTCTAATTTAACGGTAAAATTAAACTTCTTAAATATAACATCTGTAAAATACCCGACAATTAACCCTATTACCGCGATTAGAAGTGTTAACACTGCGGCATTGAATGGAAAAAGAGAAAACATTACATAAGCTTCGTCGCCGCTGGTGGCTATCATTGTCCCTACGAGAGCACCAAAACTGACAATACCGTGCGAGTATAATGAAACAACTGTAAAGGCTCCAAGACAACCGGGAACTGCTCCTAATAATACACCTAAAAGATATTGTCCGAACTTACTCCGGCTAAGTTTTTCCTGCCAATCACCGTGGGTAATAACATTAACATACTCTATTAAAAGCATCATCGAGAAAACAAAACTCGTAATAACAAGTGCATGCCCAAGTATGTCGATTATATCTTTTAACACTTAATGTACCTCGTTCTTTTTCTAAAGACAGAAAAATTTACACCCAAAACTTACATTATAAATCCGAAATTTCCTTACTCAAATATCTAATCTTTATATTAGCAAATTATTTAAATGAATATTAAAACAAAATGAGATATCTTGTCATACTTGAATTTTAAATTTGTAATCACTTAATTGAATCATGCTTGAAAAAGAACAATTGCCACATATCCTAAATTTGGTTGATGATGATGCTGAAGAGGTGAGGAACCATGTCTTCAAGGACCTTACCGATTACGGACTTGACCTTGAGGAAGACCTTTTTGAATTTGCAGAAGTGATTGATAGGAAGAACCTTGTTATAATTGATCCGATAATCAAGAACAACCGGAGGAAATGGCTGAGGAAAAATTGGCATAAATGGTTCGGTGTTAGAGATTATTATGAAAAGATCGAAACCGCAATGAACTTGATCTCGAAGTTCCAGCTTGGATATTTTCAGCAGGTATCCTTATCCAAAAAGTTAGATCAAATTTCAGAAGATTTTAAAAACCGTTATCCATATGGGAACGAACTTGACCTTGCAAATTATCTTTTTCAAGTCTTAGATTTAAGAGGAGATAAACGGGATTATTACTCTCCGCTGAATAGTAATTTGTATTATACTCTAGAGGAAGGAAAAGGTCTGCCGCTTACATTAACATTAATATTTATTTTAATCGGGGAGAGATTGGGATTCAATGTTGTTGGCTGTAACTTCCCCGGACATTTTATGGCAAAGATAAATATAGATGATGAACTGCTGCTGATAGATTGTTTTAACGGCGGGAGAATAATATTTGAATCCGAACTTAAAGCTCTAACAAATGATTCCTACGAATCGATAATGAAGATAGTTCATACAGAGAGTGATGCGAAAACAATAATAAAACGTGTTTTAAAAAACCTCGTAAATGCTTACCGCGAAAAAAATGACACCCCGAATCTGCATGTCATCTCTGAACTATTAACCTCTACTAAGTGGAAATAAAATTCCTTTGAACTAATTAAGAAAGAAGAAAAATCATGTTAAATATAAATTGGAAAATAGCCTTGGCTATTTTTCTATCATTTTTTATTACGTGCAGTGATTCGCCGAAAACAGCATTGAAAGGAACAGAGATGAACAATGGCAAAAAACCAAATAGATTAATAAATGAGAAAAGTCCTTACTTGCTTCAGCATGCTTATAACCCTGTTGATTGGTATCCTTGGGGAGAAGAAGCATTTGCCAAAGCCCGAGAAGAAGATAAACCGATTTTCCTCTCGATAGGGTATTCCACTTGCCACTGGTGCCATGTAATGGAACATGAATCTTTTGAAGATTCAACTGTGGCGGCAATGATGAATAAAGTTTTTATATCGATAAAAGTTGACAGGGAAGAGCGTCCTGATATTGATAACATTTATATGACTGTCTGCCAAATGCTTACGGGAAGCGGAGGCTGGCCCCTTACAATAATTATGACGCCTGATAAAAAACCGTTCTTTGCCGGAACGTATTTCCCGAAGGAAGCAAGATTCGGAAGGATCGGGATGATTGAACTTATAAATAGAATTGATAATGCGTGGAAAAACGATAGAGCAAAGATCAATGAATCGGCTGAAAATATCACTTCGGCAATTGAAGATATCGGCGAAACAAAAGGGGATAAGGAGATCAGCGAAGAGGTTTTGACTTCGGCATTCAATCAATTGAACAGCAGATACGATAAGCAATTCGGCGGGTTTGGTACATCGCCGAAATTTCCTTCGCCGCATAACTTAACTTTCCTTCTCCGCTACTGGAAAAGAAGCGGTAATGATGAGGCATTGAAAATGGTTGAGAACACACTATCGCATATGTATAACGGCGGAATGTATGATCACGTAGGTTTCGGATTTCATCGTTACTCCACCGACCGCGAATGGCTTGTCCCTCATTTCGAAAAGATGTTGTACGATCAAGCGCTTTTATTGAATGCTTATGTCGAGACCTTTCAAGCTACAGGAAAAGAAAAATATTCCAAAATTGCAGAAGAGGTAACGACTTATG
>JAADIB010000111.1 GCA_013151565.1 Chlorobiota bacterium | reverse complement strand
ACTGTTTACCGTTGTATCACAACCGGTTAGATCATTAGCATAATCCCCGATGTCGGGGTCTGCCATTACAGAGAAATAAACTGAATCATAAATTTTCGTGCTTTTATTTTCAATATTATATCTTACAAATAAAATACCGTCTAATTCTTCATGAGTCTTAGAGGCATATCCAAAAACGGTTTGTTTTATTTCAATATCCTTTGGTGAAACTTGATAACTTCTTAAATCTTCAGGTACACCGTCATTGAATACCGTCCATGCAGTAACATCTCCAATTAAATCCGGATGGTCTTCGTTCTCATCCCAAATCCCGTTCCCATTAATATCTATCGGGTTGTAAACACCATCGCCATCTCCGTCATAAAATTTTGCACCTAAAGAGACCGCATATTTCCATACTTGCCATGATGGACCGAATGGTTCATCGGAACTTTTTAATATGTAAACTTTATTATTAGCATCATCTTTATCACCACCCACTATACCCGGTAAATAATCCGTAATTCTCGAAGTCGTAAACATTTCATTACCCCAAAGCCCACCGGCTTTATAACCGGAAAGAGCAAACCCTCCGGAATATAGTACCGAAAGACTATCGAATCTTCCTCCGTATGAATATTGACCGTTTTCTTTAACATCAGCCAGAACACCCTGATTATCAAGAGGCAGTTTAAATCTATTAATATCTATTAAATAGCTTCTATAGGTGTAAGGAATATCAATATAAATAGAATCGCCGAATCTTTCAGAATTATTGCTTTTATTATCTTCAGCTGCAATTGAATAAACAAGCTGATCATGGATACTCAGAGAGTCGATTATAATGCCGTAAACAGAATCATCAGGCTGACCATCGTAATGCAGACCATCATCAAACATTTCAATAGGTGTTTGTTCAATATCATTCAGTTTGTATTTAAGAAATACATGCGTTACGTATTCATCATCAAAAACCTCTGCATTGAAGATTATCGTATCCTGAGAATTTGGGAAATCCGGAGAATGAGTAATTTCATTAATGACTGGCGGAGTATATATATCATCTGAAACTCCTACAATTCCGTACCAAATTGTATAAGATCTGCTTCTTTTTTCAAAATCGGTTTCATTAAAACTTCTTGCCGAAACAAAGCAGGCAAACATGTTCTCTGAATTTGTGTTTATCCTCAGTTTAGAATCTATGCCGCTGTATTTAGTAAATTGTGTTGATGATGACCAAGTTTTCCCATCATCAACCGATTCAATAAAATAGTAATCACCAAGAGCGGAAAAATTTGATGTTCTAAAAATCAACATCAAAGAACCGTCACTTTTCTTAACAACCGACGGTTCGTAGTTATATTTGTTTTCATTAAATATAGTATCTATCGTACCCCATGTATTTCCACTGTCGCTGCTGGTTCTGGAAAGAATATTGTAATCCCTCTCGAATATTAACATTAAGCTATCACCTACTGAAATAACATTCCCGTATTTTGAATATGTAGTTAATATTTTTTTATTGCTCCAAGTTACTCCGTCATCTTTGCTGGTGATACATTCAATATCTGAATTTATAACAAATGTGAACCATAACTTATTATCGTCTGTTTGTGAAAACTTTATATCCCATTTTTTATTAGCATTATCGGTTAAATCTTTTATCAATAAAGCAGGCAAGCTCCAATTCATACCATTATCAGTTGATGAAATAATATGATATTCGGTTATCTCAGCACTTGATCTATAAGCAATTAAAACTTTTCCGCTCTTGGTTTTATAAGTAGCCAAATCTTGTGAGGAAAGGTCTTCTGATAAATCAGAAAGGAGTACTCTGCTCACTGCCCAATTTATTCCATCATAGCTGTTCGATATTTTTAAATGACCAGATTCAATCCAAATCATAAACAGATCGCCATTGTCTAATTCAATTATTGAGGAATATAAGTGAGAAACTGTTGTATCCTGTGCAGTAAATTGTGTGATCTCTGGAATTTGAGAAAAAACTATTTTTGACAGGAATAAGATGAATATTCCTGCTTTGAATAATCTTTTCATTAAATCCTCCTGCTTTTTTTTAAGCGGAATGTTATGAAAGTAAATTAGATATTATTGTCAAATAAGTCAACTTTATTTTCATGCGAAAAATTAGTACCAAAATTATTTGTGCATTTGTTAATGATCTAAGCCATTTCAAAAGAATAAAATAAAATTATTATTGAACTCACGGCTCTGTGTCACGTCTAAAAACTATGGAAATGTATAATTTTGGTAATGTGATGCGAAATGTTAAAAAAATATTCTTTACACTCTTATTTTTCATTTTAATTTATAGTGTAAATGGGCAAAATAAGACTTTGAAGGTCGGTAACGTTCTTCCCGGTGAATTGGATATGGGAGCTTTTAACCTATCGCAAAAATCAACAATCAATATCAAGGGTCTTGCCGCTTCGTTTGACCAATGGAATAAATATTTGAACTATTATGCTTGGATCTTAGAAACAGATAGTAGAAATGTTATTTGGAAAACAACAATGTGCCAAGATTATGAGGAAGAGGGGGGAGAGTATGAGGTAGATAAACAGCTTGAACTTGATCCTGGTAATTATGAGGTCTATTTTGCAGCAGGTAGTGACTACAAAAAGTATGAATCATTTGAATTTAATAGGTTTTTAGGAAGTCTTTTCAAGAAGAAGAAAAACCACGTTGATGAGTATCAAGATAAATTTTTTATCACTATTACCGGGAAACCAAATACATTTAAAATAATGGATCCGGAAGATGTTGTTGATAAGAGGAATAGCAAAGCTATTGTTGCAATAGTTAGAGTGGGAGATTATGAAAAAATAGAGAAAAAGTTTTCTCTTTCGAAAGCAACAGAAGTAAATATTTACGGTTTGGGAGAAGGGATCAACAACCAATTTTACGATTTCGGATATATCTATGATGTAAAAAAGAATAAGCGCGTGTGGATGTTCAATAAAAATGATGCAGAAAGAGCCGGAGGGGGATATAAAAATATAAAGGTTGAAAAGAAACTTACTTTACCTAAAGGAAGTTATTACGTGCGTTATACTTCGGACGATTCCCATTCATTTGACGAATGGAATGTGCTTCCGCCGGATGATCCGCAATATTGGGGAATAACTATTTTTCCCGCAACCGAAGCAGACAGCAAACATATTATCCCGTTCCGCAAAACCGATGTGATCAAACCGTTTGTTAATATATCGAAAGTACAAGATGACGAACTGCGCTCGCAAGGATTTTCATTAGCGAAGGGTCTAAAAGTTCGTGTGTTATCTATTGGGGAAGGAATTCATGAAATGGTTGACTACGGCTGGATAATGAATGCAGATACACGTGAGACAGTCTGGAAAATGCGAAGAAGAAGCACAGAGTATGCTGGTGGCGCTAAAAAGAACAGAATGATAGATGAAGTGATCAATCTGAAAAAGGGAAATTATATAGCTTATTATGTTACTGATGATAGTCATTCATTTATGAACTGGAATGATGCTCCTCCATATCAGGCAGAGGACTGGGGGATAAAAATTTGGACTATTAACAAAAAAGATACAGCATACATAACACCATTCGACGCAGAAAATTATGTAAATAAAAATCTTATTGTTGAGATAGTTCGAGTAGGAGATGATGAATTAATAAGTAAAGATTTTACTCTGGATGAAGAATCAAAAATTCGAGTTGTTGCTATCGGTGAAGGACGCGGTAATAGGATGTTCGATTATGGCTGGATAGAGAACAGCGAGGGAGAAACAGTTTGGAAAATGAAATACAATAAAACAATTCATGCCGGCGGTGCAAAAAAGAATAGAAAATACAACAATGTTATTACACTACCAAAAGATGAATATGAAGTTTTCTTCAAGACTGATGATTCACATTCTTATCCGGATTGGAACAGTACACCGCCCGATGAAAAAGAACGGTATGGAATTACAATTTTGCGAGAGTAAGTAAGATTGCCCCATCAATATAAACACTTCTTAGTAAAACGCCTTAGTATTTAAAGTTAATGTAGTTTTGGAACTTTTATTGTTTCAGAATTTTTACATTGTATTTATCCTTATTCATATTTATATTAAGTCTAAATAATATTAACAATTTGCAGGAGTTACTTTATGAAGCATGCAGTAATATTTTCAACGCTATATTTTTTGTTTATTACTTCATCAATTTATTCCCAATTTGATTTTTTTGAACCAAAAACAAAAGTAAGCGGTTATGGAGAACTGCATTACAATGTGAAGCAGATTGAAGGCAAAGAAATTTCAAAAACATTAGACTTTCACAGATTTGTTGTTTTTCTGAATCATTCTTTTACCGAGAAATGGTCATTCAGTGCTGAAGTTGAGTTGGAACATAATTTTGTACAAAACGGACAGGGGGAACTGTCACTTGAGCAGGCTTATCTTAATTATCATATGTCGCAGTATTTAGGATTTCAAGCTGGTGTTATTCTTAATTCGGTTGGACTAATAAATGAGTATCATGAACCGCCGCTGTTCCTAAGTGTGGAAAGACCTTTATATAATAAATACATCGTGCCGACAACATGGTCAGGCAATGGTATTTCTGCATATGGAATGCTGTCAGGTTTGGAATATAAATTAAATATAATGGAAGGTTTGAATAGTGACAATTTCAATCTGAAGTCTGGGATAAGGGACGGACGGCAGAAGGGATTTAAAGCGAATGCAAAAAATCCACTTTATAATTTTAAGTTGGATTATTTTAATATTCCCGGATTAAAAGTTGGCGCTTCAGCTACGTACAATAGAGCATCAGGAGATTCTACAGAGATTCCTATTCAGCTTTATGAATTCCATGCTCAATTCAATAACTATAATATTATCATGAATTTTGAATATGGAAATATTTTTTATTCAAACAGCGAACTGAAAGAATCACGCGGTTTTTATGTGGATCTAGGTTACAATATTGCTTCATTCTTAAAATGGAAAAGTAAACTAATTCCGTTTGCCAGATATTCGGATATTAATACTGCCTCTACCACTATCAGCGGAGGGGAGAGTGAACAGAAATATCATAATAAATTATGGATAATCGGAATTTCCTTTCTCCCGATTCCATCTATTGCTTTAAAAGGGGAGTACAGCGAAAATACCGTGGAGTTGAATTCAATAAAAACCCAATACTTCAACCTTGGCATTGGGTACATGTTCTAACAAAGAGGATATTATGAAAAGACTATTTTTAATTTTTACAATATTTAGTATATCTTCATCCAGCTTGATATATGGGAACGAGATTCAAAGTAGAACCGAAGAAATACTAAGGTCGCACTTTGGTAAGGATATCAATATCACGTACAAAAAATATGATCTTGATAGAGATGTGAAAAGCAGTATAGAAAACCAAGTTGAACAGAGATTTTTTGGTGACTATATATACATATGGCAAGTTGAGTCAAATGATTCCCTCAAGGCAATAGCTTTGATGGATAATGTTTACGGTAAAACTTTACCCATCACTTTTCTGGTTATTTTCCGACTTGATGGTAGTATTAGTTCAACTCATATTATCAAGTACAGGGAAGACCACGGCGGCGCAGTATCTTCCGATAATTGGAATGAACAATTTAATGGGAAAAACCGCAGGTCGAGTTATACAGTCGGTGAAGATATTCAAGGGATCAGCGGCGCTACTATTTCTGTCAGATCTGTTACCAAAGGTATTCAAAAATTAACTTTATTATATGAAGAAATTAGGCAAGCATTATGAATAAATTTCTTTATCAATTGGATAGTGATTTAAGAACCTATCTTGCATTATTCTTAACAGTATTGACGGCGGGTGTATTAGTAGGATTGATCTATCTTAATTTTACTACCGATATGTCACCGGCAGGCACAGCAGAAAGATGGAATGGCTCGATAGACGAAACTGAAATGGATTTTGAAATTGCAGAAAATTATCCGAAGTCGATCTCTGAAATGCTGGCAACAACTCATACTCACATTATTTCGTTTGCACTGATTTTTGGAATAGTAGGATTTATTTTTAATTACAATTCTATTGTCAAAGGTTATTGGAAAAAATTTCTGATGCTGGAACCTATTATCTCAATTCTTGTTACATTTTCATCAATCTGGCTAATGAGATTCGTGCATGAGTCTTTTGTCTATCTCGTTATATTATCAGCTGTATTTATGTACACTTCTTACTTTATTGTTGTGGGGATAAGTTTGTATGAATTGCTTTTAAAGAGAGCAGAATAGGGAATAAAACTATTTTTGAAGGTTTACTCGTGAAACTTGAATTATACTATAGATAAGTAAAATTGCTCCAATCCATTGTACCCAATCTAAGATATTATCGTGGATAATATATTCGAGTAAAATTGCCGTAAGAGGGAATGAGAGTTCTGCTATTGTAGCAACTGAAGCAGAGATCCTTTTAAGTCCGTAGTAGTAAAGAAAGATAGCCAGACCTCCTGACGTAAAAGCTATTATCAGAAAGATCATCCATTGAATGTCGGTAACTTCTCCTATTGAAGAAATATCCCCGGTAGCTCCAATTATCACTATCATAAATATTGTGGTTATCACAAACCGCAGATAAGTGCCTAGCTCGTATGTAACATTTTTTAGTGCTCTTTTACTAAGTACGGTCGAAAATCCGAAACTGAATGCAGCCAGCAGGGCAAATAGTGAGGCAACAAAAGTCTTATCACCGGTATCAATGTTTGGTATTTTCATTCCGAAGGTCATTAAAAATGCTCCTACAATTGCTATTCCAGCCCAAATAAAAAACGTTTTAGGAAGTCTTTCCTTAAGTAATATTGATGCTAGTATAAGCGCAAACACAGGCTGCAGTTTTTGGATCAGAACAACTACAGATAGATTAACATAGTTAACATAGAACAACGCTTTAGTGATAGCCATTGTGCCGATAGCGCCTCCGAACAGAGCAACACCGCCGAATGCCAATAAATCCATACCCTTTAGATTCTTAAGATCGCTGAATTTTTTGAATAAGATCGGCATCAAAAGGATTGCGACAATCAAGCTCTCAAGAAAAACAACCAGGGGAACGGGTAGCGTATATAGATGCGGACGAAGTACTATTGAATCAACACCCCAAAGAGAGGCTGCGACAATAACAAATAAAGGAGCAAACTTATTCACTGAAGCGGATCACTTTCCGATAATTCAAAAATTTTAACTAACAAATATAAGTATTAAATATTAGTATATAAGTCTAGAATTGAATCAAAAAGAAAAATTCTTCCATCTTCTATGATCACTCCTTATAAACTTTTGACTCTGGATTAAATACAAACCAGGCAAACGCAAAATAATCTCCGGAGTTTATCTTTCTTAATTGCTTACCGCGTAATGTTCCCATTACAGCTTTACCGGTGATATCCCATATTGAAGAAGTTTCTATATCCATGAACTTGCCGCGGGAATATTCGAATGTAAGTTTTTTCCCATCCAGAACAGCATCGAACACGCCGGTTGATCCTACATCCCTTGAATCCATTATGTATTTACTGTCAAGCGCGGACACCGTACCCTTGGAGTGAAATATCACAAAATATTTGCCGTTCATTTCATCATTTATAACTTGTTTGCTGAAGTTGGTCTTCCAATCTGGATAAGCTTTCAAAATATTTTCAAGGTCAGGATCGCTCTGAGCTATTAGATTACTAACGATAAATATCAAATAATGGATATTTTTAATACTGATTTCATTATTCTATAACCTCAATATTTGGATAAAAGGCTACCCAGGCAAACCAGTATGCAATAAATGATTTTGTCTGCTTCAATCTTTGTCCTAATCTAGGTCCTTCTACAGCTTGACCGAATATATCCCAATAATTGCCTTCATTATCGGTTAGAATAATAGGGAGTTTATTTTGCACTGCTGTAAGTGATATGTTATTTCCGTTTGGGAGATTCGTATAATAAGAAACAATAAATTTATCCGGTGCACTTCCAACTATTATAATTCCTTTCCCATCAATTTTTTGGGTTATGCTGGAAATTCCGCTGCTGAAAGAATTGAATCGAAATGCTATCGTACGGTTTTCTAAAATAATTCCATGTACACGTTCTTTTTTCGGGAACTTATTATTACTGCCGCTCACAGGAAAAAGCAGATTATTATCACTTTTGTAATTTCCATACGGATAATTTGAGTAGTTCCTGTCATATCCGGTATTTGAAGAAACAACTTTCGCATCCGGGAATATCTTTTGCCATGTTGACCAGTTTGTCTCAATTGAATTAAATATTTCGGGAGTTTTCCCTATTAATTTTCCATTAACACAGAGCAATTTCATTTGCGACCAATTGCTGTTAGTGGCTCTATCGTAGGGAATTAAGTTAGTATTGTAAAGAAGACCGCTTACACCGAACGTTGTTATATTTCCATTCAAATCCCTGTTATAATTAATTGCCGAACCGGTAAGCGGACAATAAGTAACTGAGAAATAATTGTCATTGATCTGGTCGTTAATTATTTCGTGCCAGTCCAAGATTGGGTGAGGATAACCCCTGATCTCTCCGTCGAGTTTTACACCGATTATCAAGTCATTATTTTTCATAAAGTTTATTGAAGAATTACCGACAAAATTTGGATTGGAAAGTGCAGGTATTCCGTCTCTTCCCGGTCCGCCGTCAAAAACTTCATCTTGAGGAACTAACCAATCACTCGAAAATTTCGTTGTGGTATTAACTGAATCCTCACATCCGATAAGCAGCACGACCAGTAATAGTATTGCTGATATTTTGCTTATATATTTCATTTAGATTTCCTTTCAAATGTTGTTATAAATTATTTAGCGTATAATAAATAGAAGCTGAAGTAACAAAAGTTGTAGTCAATTGAGTTCCCTGCAAGTTCCTGTAAATTGGAATTTCACTTGTCAGGCGGAGAATAACCGATTCATGTAATTTTAAATTTATTCCCGGAATAATGTATAGCCAAGTGCCTCCTGTATTTGGGATCGGGTTCTTCTTATACTCATCATTTTTTGTAATTCTTATTCTTGTGAAGAGTGTGAAATCAACTGGCAGATCGGTTCTGTATCCTAAGCCTGCTTGAGTGATCAGTTCATTCCCAAATTTATAAGTTCCATTATTGCTTCCGAATCTTTTGTTAGTTCCGTTCATTCTGTAGGATAAGTTTACAACTAAATTCAGAGGCAGATCAAACAACCGACCCTGTGAAAAATATGACCATAAAATAAAATCCCAAGAACCTGTACCCGGCTGCATATCAGCGGGTAATAACACTCCGTTAGAAGTAAGATCTGATTTACCTAATGGTATCTTAGTTCCGCCGCCGACCGAAAACTCTTGTTCCTTTATCATTGTTAGCGGAATTACATTGTATTTTGCCAGAAGAACAGCATCTCCGATTCCCGAAGTTGTAACCGTATTTGTAAATCCTTGGTATGCAGAAA
Organism: Chlorobiota bacterium; assembly: GCA_013151565.1. Lineage (GTDB taxonomy): Bacteria > Bacteroidota > Ignavibacteria > Ignavibacteriales > Melioribacteraceae > SZUA-22. The sequence continues at coordinate 6,142 of JAADIB010000111.1, read as the reverse complement.
TATTTCTTTGCTGGTTTATATAAGTGAATAATCCGCTGATAGAAATTTTATCGGTAATTCCATAATCAACTTGAAGCAGAACCGATTTACTTATTCTGTTTCTGGTCTGGTCATTAAGATAAAAAGTTTCCTCATATACATCATCTAATAAATTATATACATAGGAAATACCAAACAGAAGATTACCTTTCTGAGTTGCAGAAGTTTCCAGTGAACTAAGCAAAGGACTGCCGGCAGTACAACACGCTTGAGAATATATTTGATTAACAAACGAAATAAAGAATATAATTATTAACTTCTTCAATTTGATTCTCCCTTCGAAAATAAATATATGATATGTATCACAATAAGTTTGTCGTTCCTTTTACACTTTTGTAAATAGAACTAATTACAAAACTGTAAAACCGGAGACATTTTATCCGATCGAGAATTACTATTTTTCAAAATATAATTTGCAGGTATTATGGAACAGCTGACTAAAAGAAGAGCAATTAAATTTTTAAAGAAATATTTCTCTTTATTCGTAAATAATTACAAAAAAGACGGCTATAAAGTTAAGATCATTTTAGCGGAAAATTCAAAGACCAATGAAGATTATTTTTATGTTCAATTCTGCAAAGGAGAAAAACATACTCGAGATTTTAAAATAATTTATCACTAAGATATATTTAATTTATTCTTGTGAAGTATATTTTAATTTATAAAAGATTCATTATCTTTATAATAATTAATCCGAAAACAAATTTGAAATTATTATGGCAGACAAATCCAAATTATGGTATTTAGAGAACTTCAACTTATTTGAAGGACTTGATCAAAGTACAATGAAAAGGTTGAATACTATCACTTCAATGCAGGAAATTAAAAAATCACAGCCGATCTACTTTGCACAAGATCCGTCCAATTCAATATTTTTTTTGAAGAAGGGAAGAGTCAAATTAACAAGAACTTCACCTGACGGTAAAGAGATGATTGTTGCACTCATCAATCCTGGCGAGGTGTTCGGTGAGATGTCGATAGTTGATGCAGATGAACGCACTGATTATGCGATCACAATGGATGAATGTCTCATCTGTGCGATCAGCAAAAATGATTTTAGAGAGTTCATCGAAAAGAATCCTGCTTTGAATCTGAAACTTACAAAACTCATTGGTTTTAGAATGAGAAAATACAGCGAAAGAATTGAGGGATTGATTTTCAAAGATGCTCAGCAAAGAGTGATCTCATTTATTCTCAATCTTGCTGAGGAGCAGGGTAAAACAATTGGTGATGAAATTTTTGTTAAACCTTTTCTTACCCATCAGGATATTGCATCGCTTACTGCATGTTCACGCCAAACAGTCAACGCAATATTAACAAGTCTGAGGGAAGATAACTTAATAGATTTTGACCGGAGGAAGTTGATCATTAAAAATAAGAGTGAGTTACTTAAACTCTCCGAATAAATTCACTTTGTCATTCATACGACAATTCATTTTTTTTATTCTCGGTATATTGCCTATCAATTATGAACAATAAATTAGACTTAATAATAGAGAAAAACTGCCCGGTGTGTAGGCGTACAATTAAAGACCTTAAAGCTTATATGTCGGAGAGGAATGATATTCAACTGAAAGTATCGGATATTGATAAGAATGAATTTGAGAATATCTCCATCGTTCCCGCCTTATTAATTGACGGAAAACTTTTTGGTTACGGAGATATAGATATAAAAAAATTAGAAAAACGTCTGAGAGACTAGATCAGTTTGATATCATTCAGAAAAGGAAGTTTCGTTCTTGTCTCTTTAACCTTATCTAAATCAATTTCTATTATTAATACCTCTTCTTTATCAGGGCAGCTTATTACATTTCCCATCGGGTCAATAACTGAGCTGTGACCGGTGTACGTCAAAGCCGGATCGTTTCCCACTCTGTTCACGCCGATCATATAAGATAAGTTTTCGATTGCTCGCGCCTGCAAAAGTTTATCCCAATGCTCAATCCTATCAACTGGCCAATTGGCAATGTTAATTAGCACATCCGCTTTATTTTTGCCGTAGTATCTGTATAGTTCCGGGAATCTAAGATCATAGCAAATCGATAATCCGAAAGTGATCTTTCCAATTCTTGTTGTGACCGGGGCATCACCGGATGAAAAATTCTTATTTTCACCCGCAAGAGAGAACGAATGAACTTTTCTGTATCGAACTCTGATAAGTCCTTTACTATCAAAGTGAATTAATGAATTAAAAATTTCTTTGTCGTAATGTTCAATCAAACCAGCAAAAATTTCTGTCTTTGTACTTCTTGAAAGCTCCATAAAATATCTGAAAGATACTCCGTCTAATTCTTCAGCGAATTTTTGAGACTCACTGGTAAATCCGGTCAAAGACATTTCCGGGAAAACCAGAAGGTCTATATCTTCCAAGTTGTATGAGTCTAAAAGCTTATCGATCTTCTGGATTGTTAATTGAGGTTCTTCCCAAACCGGAGAATATTGTACTAATCCTATCTTTAATTTGCTCATTAAAATACTGTCCTTAAATTCTCATAAATAATTTACTTTAAATTAAATAAGATTGTTTAATTATTCAGTAATAATTTTATATTTTTGACAGTAAATTCTCATAATCTTTCAGGATTCTAATGTTAAATTATGTCTGGCTGGGACTTTTGGTTCTTGGTATAGCAACTGCACTAACAACCGACATCATTGATCAAAGTAATAACAAGTATAGAAATGGAGATCCGTTACCCGTAGAGGTGTGGTTTGCAGATTCTATTGCTGTTGACCAAAATGGTTCGTACGACGGAAAAATTATTGTTAATGCAGGTACCTACAATAAGTTTTATAACACTGACATTAAAAAAAATGTTGAAGTAAATGCAAAAGTAACCGTTAATACAGATGAAGGAAAGAACACCGTCTTTTTCAAAGTAAACGATTCTACTCCTGAAATTTGGAAATACATGGCAAAAGTTTCCGGCAAAGAAGATGATCTGTTGGGAACGGTTAAATTTGAAAATCGAGTAAATGCTCATACCATTTCCGGTGAGATCGTTCTTGAGGAAGTTGCCTTCACAAAGATGAAAGATGTAACAAATGCAGCGCTGGATTATGCCGGAACGGCAGTCAATATTGCTTTGGGATTGATAGGCATAATGGCGTTATGGCTTGGTGTGATGAAAGTAGCTGAGGATGCAGGATTGATAAGAATTATTGCCAATGCTGTAAGACCTATAACAAAGTTCTTGTTCCCTGATGTCCCTCCGGATCATCCTGCAATGGGTTCGATGATAATGAACATTGCGGCTAATATGCTGGGACTCGGTAATGCCGCTACTCCTTTCGGAATAAAGGCAATGGAAGAACTTGATACGTTAAATAAGAATAAAGGGACTGCAACTAATGCGATGGTCACTTTCCTTGCAGTTAATACAGCAGGTTTAACTCTGATACCGGTTACAGCTATTGCAATAAGGGCAGCTTCGGGCAGCAGCAACCCGGCTATAATAATCGGGACTTCTATATTCGGAGCGCTATGTGCAACAACTGTTGGAATTACATCAGCAAAAATTCTTGAAAAATTCCCGATAAAAAAAGGAGAATTCGGTAATTGGTTGAGGTCTTATAAAAAAGGATTAACCGTTTTTGCTTCTCTCATTGCAGTGATCGCTCTATTGAGTGTAACCGGGGTTTTATCAAAATTATTTTCTGTTCTCAGTTTTATTAACCCGGATTTTTTCAAAGCGATTATAAATATAATCTCAATTATTGCAATTCCCGGACTAATTTTTTTCTTCATCGGATATGGTGCAATTAAAAAAGTAAAAGTCTACGAGGTGTTTGTTGAGGGAGCAAAAGATGGATTTGATGTTGCGGTTAGGATCATTCCTTACTTAGTTGCAATGCTCGTTGCAATCGGGATTTTTAGAGCAGGTGGAGGAATGCATATTCTAATTTCCATGTTAACGCCTGTTACGGATTTTATTGGTATGCCTGCGGAAGCTTTGCCTATGGCAATTATGCGCCCATTATCGGGCAGCGGTTCTCTTGGTATTATGGCTGAAATAATTTCGGTTTACGGGCCTGATTCTTTCATAGGAATTTTGGTATCAACATTTTTCGGAAGTACGGAAACAACATTTTATGTTCTAGCGGTTTATTTCGGTGCGGTAAATATTCGCAGTACAAGACATGCAGTACCTGCTGGCTTGCTGGCTGACACAGCAGGAATACTCGGTGCCCTGTTTATTGTGAAATTATTATTCGGTTAGAAACCTTAATAAAACTTGTAATTTTTACGATTAAATAGTTGACGTTTTAAAGAAATTGTGGCATTATTAATGATAGATTTATTAATATAAAAGAGTAGTTAAATGAGAATAGGAATTCCAAAAGAAACACATCACGAGGAAAAGAGAGTTTCTCTTGCTCCAGCCGGAGTGGATACTCTTGTTAAATTCGGTCATACTGTTTTTATTGAAACGAGTGCAGGAGAGGGAAGCCACTTTACCGATGAGGATTACATCAGTGCCGGTGCTACTATTGTATACAGTAAAGAAGAAGTTTATCAAAGAGCGGAATTGATAGCGCAAGTTTCACATCTGATGGAAGAAGAGATCGATCTTCTAGAGGAACATCAAATCGTAATAGCTTTCCATAAATTTGCGGTCGGCAAGAAAAGTGCAATAGAAAAATATATGGAAAAGAAAATAACAACTATCAGTTATGAACTCATCGAAAAAAATGATGAACTGCCTGTTCTTCAATCAATGAGCGAAATTGCCGGTCAGCTTGCCGTGCAGATCGGCGAAAAATATATGGGAAGCGATTATCAGTATGGACGAGGAATACTGATGGGCGGTATTGCTGGTGTTGCCCCGGCAGCAGTTGTTGTATTGGGTGCCGGAGTTGTTGGACTTAACGCTGCTCGAGCTGTAGTAGGCAGAGGCGCTCAGGTGATAGTGCTGGATAGGGATCTCCGAAGATTAAAAAGGTTGGAAAATGTTCTTTCGAAAAATATTACAACTGTTGTTGCTAATCCATATACAATTGCCAGAGGAGTTAAGTTTGCTGATCTATTTATAGGTGCGGTTCAGGTAAGAGGAGAAAAAGTACCTCACATTGTAACAGAAAAAATGGTTAAGAGCATGAAGAAAGGTTCTGTTATCGTTGACTTATCTATTGATCAAGGCGGGTGTGTAGAAACGAGCAGACCGACAACACTTTCCAATCCGGTCTTTGTTGAACATGGTGTTATTCATTTTTGTGTTCCTAATATTCCGGCAATGGTCTCAAGAACAGCCTCATACGGATTAACCAATGCTTCCCTTGAATATATCCTAGAAATTGCAAACAATGGATTGTCAAATGCTGTACTGGGTGATCCGGATTTTTCAAAAGGGATATGCACTTATAACGGTTATTGTACAAACCAGATACTTGCTGATTCTTTCAACTTAGAATATAGACGTCTGCATATATTTTCAACAAATTAAAAAGAATTTGTTATGACTATAGAAGAATTAAATGTAAAAATGATAAAACCGCCTTCATGGATGCGGAAGTATAATGAAAAACTTACCACCGCTGATAAAGCCGTAAGAATTATTAAATCCGGTGACAGTATAATTGTACAGCCCGGCTGCGCGGCACCGATGGAATTGTTAAGAGCAATTGTACGACGGAAAGATGAACTTTTTGATGTGAAGTTGTATCATATTCTGATTGTCGGTGATATTCCTTACTTAAAACCAGGAATGGAAAAGCATTTTCGTCATAGGGCTTTCTTCATCGGCGCTAATACTAGAAAGGCGGTTAACGAAGGTCGCGCTGATTTTATTCCAATATTTTTATCTGAAGTTACACTCCTTTTCAAAAATGAAATTCTACCGGTGGATGTAGCTTTCATAAATGTTTCACCGCCTGATGAGCATGGTTTCTGCAGTTATGGAATTGATGTGGGTAATATTAAAACTCCAACCGAAAAAGCAAAGACAGTTATCGCGCAGATAAATCCGAATATGCCGCGCGGACTTGGTAACAGTTTTATTCACATAAATAAAATTGATTACATTGTTGAACATGATGAAGCATTATTGGAACTACCGCAAATTGATCCTAAAGCAAGTCAGGAACTAATTGATATATACGATAA
>JAADIB010000114.1 GCA_013151565.1 Chlorobiota bacterium | reverse complement strand
TCTATAAGTCATCATAATACTGATATAATTACTTGTATACGTATATTTTGGATTAGTCGAATTCTCAGAATCATATATAAAAGCAGGTTCAATAACTAATGGGTCGTATAACTTTATAGGTAGTGAGAACCGAAATTGCAAGTAATCATTCTTAAGCAGTTCATTATATGTAGTATAATTATCATAAGCCTTTTTAGATATTGATACAAAGAATACTGCTTCAAGACTTTGAGAAATATTGAACATTATTTCCGCATCAAAATCATCATAAGTATAATTGTAATATCCTTCAAAAAGATCATCTCGATACTTTAGAGAGTAATCGAAAATTAAATTGAATTTTTCAAATGATAACTCTGTACCTATTCCATAAGTAGTATAATTATATTCTCTTTTTCTAAAGCCAATTTCTTTCTTTGATAAATTTTTGGCGAGTTTAAAATCATATTGCCTATACTTCCTATTAAAATATAACTGTATGCTCCACATTTTAAAAATACTAATCCCTAATTGACTAAACAAAGAACTTTCTTTATTATCCAATGACTTAACAACATCTTTTGAAACCAGATCTTTATAATTATTGTTTGCCCCTTTCCAACCAAAATTTAAGTTTAAAAATCTACCAAAATTAAAACCTAGACCGGTAAAAAGATCAACTGAAAATACATCTAAATAGTTTCCTAATCCAAGCTTCTCATTTGGTGAAATAATAGTTTCAAATTCCTCACCAAGTTCTCTATTCGTAAAATATTTATCCTTAACATCTGTAAGAATTCCAAAATTTAATAAAATGCCTGGTTTCCAAGTTCTTTTATATTTAGGATAAAGTTTAATAACATTATTTAATTTCATGCCCAGAGACCATTCATTAAACTTGCTATGGTTTGGATATAAGATATATTCACCATTAGCAGAAATTAAAGTTCGTACTCTTTTGGACCAATTTACTTTAGAATACATACGAGCCCCAAATTGCTCAACGAGTGAACTTAATCTGATTGAGTCGCTTTCTTCCGACATTAATAATGGATTACTATCATAACCACTACCTAGTTTAAGAATTACCTTTGGTGAATTAAATTGAACTTGTGCATAAGTAATAGAAACGGTAATAAAATATAAACATAGAACTATTATTACTTTACTTATTATTTGTTTGTTACTCATTTTTAATTCCCATACTAAGTGTTACCAACATATCTGATGCAGGTCTATATGAAGGATTTAGTTTGAGTGTCTCATTTAAGTAAAAGTTACTTTTATCAACCTGATCTAATCCTTTATAAACCAATGCTAAATTGTATTTTATTTTCCAATAATTAGGTTTGATTTCATCAGCTTTTAAGAAAAGTTTTTCAGCTTTAGAGTAGTAAGCCTCATTAAGATATAAAACTCCCAAGTTTATTAAACCACTAGATTTTCCCGGATTAATTTTTAACAAATCTTTGTATTCATTAATTGCCAAATCTGTTCTACCCGTTTCTGAGTATAATTTGGCTAAACCAAAATATGCTTCCTCATTTGAAGAATCAATTTTTTTAGCATTCGAATAAACTTCTTCTGCTTTATCGAATTGACGAACTTTTTTATAAGCAATAGCTAAGTTTTTAGAAGCCTTTTTATAGTCTGGTTTTATTGCCAGTGCCTTTTTATAATATTTGGAAGCCTTATTATAATCTCCTTCTTTTGAACTAATTAATCCAAGATGATAGGCTGCTTGATGGTGTTTCGGTTCTAACTTCAAGATATTGGCAAAGGTATTATCAGCTAATTTAAGTTTGTTTTCTTTTAAATAAAATAGTCCAAGGTTGTAAAGAGCATTTATGTTCTCAGGAGATAGCTTAAGTAATTTTAAATATGTTTGTTCCGTTAGAGTTGAATTACTAGACTTATTGTATGCAACAGCTAAATTATACATTAGACCAGTATTCTCCTGGTCAAATTTCAAACCAGTATTGTAGGCATCAATTGCATCTTTATATTTTTGTAATCCTGCATAAGCAATACCAAGTTGATTATATGCAGCAGAATTTGTCGGTTCAAGTTTCACAATTTCTTTCAGCAGTTCAGCAGCATATCCATAACTCTTATTATTTGTATAAACCAGAGATAAATTAAACATTGCCTGTGTATAATCTTTTTTTAACGCCAAAGCTTTTTCAAAAGAGACTTTAGCTTTATCCCAACTTTTTGCTCTCATATATAAAACTCCTAAATTCAAATGAGCTTCAGGATAATCGGGATTATATTTTAGTGCATTTTCGTATGCTAACTTTGCTTCTTTTGTATTGCCTATCCTGCTGAAGAGTTTTCCTTTATTAAAGTATGCTTCCCCATAGTCGTTTTTTGCTTCGATAGCTTTGTTATAAGCATCAATTGCTTTCTGATACGACTCTTGTTTAGAAAGCACAATTCCTAAATTATACCATCCGGTATAATGATCAGGATTAATTTCCAAAAGTTTAGTTAATGTATTGGTAGCTTCTTTATTCTTATTCAATTGTATATATGAAAGAGCAAGATTATAGAAAGCGGCTTCAAATTTAGGAGATATTTCTAATACCTTTTTAAACTTTTTTACAGCTTTGTTGTACTTTCCTTCCTTAAAATGCACTAACCCTAAATTATAAATAGCAATATCATTTTCAGGGTCTGATTTTAAAGATCTTACAAAATCTTTCCGTGCAGAATAAAAATCATTTTTGCGTAAATAATAAGTCCCCCTATTGTAATAAATCTTACTGGAAGCAGGTAACTTTTGAAGAGCGCGATCATACACATTGAGCGCTTTACTGTCTGAATTTGTTGACAAATATTCCAATGCCAAATTCAGATATGCTTCTTCATAACCAGGATGCTGTTGAATAATTTTTTCATATATTTTTTGAGCTTTATAATGTTCTCCTGATTTACTATAAGTAAGAGCTAGATTCCAAGGCGCTTTAGTGTTTTCGGGATTTATGTTATATGCGGTTGTAAAGTATTTTTCAGCTTCATTCCAGTTTCCTTTTTTGTAATATAGCAATCCAAGATTAAGCTGCGACGGCAGATGATTTGGATTTAATCGTACTATTGTTTTGAATAATTTTTCGGCTGCATCATTGTTTTCGTTCTTTAATTCAAGCAATGCAAGATTGTACCACGATTCTATATGAGAAGGTGATAACTTGATCGCTTTTTTATATTCCTTCTTAGCTTTTTTATCCCTATCAGTTTTCTGATAGACTAAACCAAGATTATAATGCATCTTCGCTGCAGAATTCGATCGTTCTATCTTGACAGCTTTTTTAAGATACTTCTCAGCTTTAGAAAAGTTTTCATTCTTCAGCCATTGTGTGCCTAAGTTATAATAGGCATCAGCATAATTTGGCTGTAGTTTAATTGCTTTTTCGTAATATTTGCGACTTTCTTTTATATTTCCTTCTAACGAGAGAAACAGACCTTTATAAAAATTTGCCCGCGCATTATCAGGATTAATACTATAGACTTTTTCCGCTAATGTTACTGCTTCTTCTTTATTTCCAACCTTATATAATAATGCAACTAGTTGGATCATAGCTTGAATATCGTTTGGATTTTCTTTTAATGCTGATCGGCAATATTCTATAGCTTTAGGAAAATTATTTTCCTGTGCGGCAGCACGTGCATTCAGAATTAACGGATTTGAGGTCCCGCTACTATCATAACTTATATCTATAGAGGTACTCTCTTGATTGATCGCTAAATTTGTCAAATTGTCATCATCATATAATCCATCTTCTGATACTACAAATAATATTTCATTATCCTGTACGAACCATTTTTCTAAAAAACCTAGCTGACTTAGAAAGTTAGTTGTAAGCAGCAGAATTAAAATAATTGCCGGAATTGTATATGATTTTATTACTTTAGTTATTTTCATCGTTTTCCTTTATATTATGCAGTACACCGTGTAAACCCATTCCATTAATATTCTGTATTTCAAGTCCTGGACGTACATTCATTTCTAATATTTGAGGACCATATCGTTTATCAATAACCCAATCAAGCCCCATATAACCGAGCGGAACAATTTTTTGTATTTCTGACGATAATTTTAAGATTCTTTCCCAATGCGGAATTTTTATCCCGACTACTCTTTCACCATTATCCGGGTTAATTTCAACTCCTTTACGGTATGAATCGGAAATATATGTCACACCATCATTCATCCGTATCCCTACACCAATTCCACCCATGTGCAGGTTAGCTTTTCCTTTTGATTTCTTTGTCGGAATTCGCAGCATTGCCATTACCGGTTCGCCTTTAAACACAATGACTCTAATATCAGGAATGCCCTGATATGCAATACGAGTAAAAAGATCATCAATAAGTATCTTCTCTTCAATCATCACTACATCTATGGTTGAATCCAACGAAAAAACTCCGCTTAAAATCATAGATGAATGTTGATAAATTGCGTCATGATCATACTCGTCGCCTGAAGCGGTGATCCATTTTTTATTATCATATTTATCAAAAACTAATATTCCGGCACCACCCATCCCTCTTGACGGTTTAATAACAAAATCAGCATTTTTATTCAACGATTTGGCAACCTGTGTCAGTTGAAAATAATGTGCAAATTCACCCATGAGTTTAGGTGTTGGAAAACCGTGTTCTTCCAGAAGCTTTTTCGAGATGAGTTTGTCATCTGCTAGATTATAATACTTACGTTCGTTGTATTTGTAAATATATCTTATATTTCGCTTATTCAAGCCTAATATTGTTTCGTGTATTCTCATATCAAGCCTCGTGTTTAAAAACTAAACTTCGGAAACGAACCATTTCTGTTACACGTAATCCTTCCCAATTACCAAAATAAATACCTGCTGCAATTACTAATAACATCGTCTCTGGAAATGCCATTACAAAAGTCTGTAAGAAGAGTGAGTCCATAACGATGTAAACAAAAAATACTGTTACCATAGTATTAATAAATATTATTACAGCATCTTTCAAATTGCCTTCTTGGACTATCAATGAAAAGCGCTCGATCGTTATAGCCATAAGCGCAAGCGGGAATAATGTAGCATGAGCAAGACTTAGGTTATTAATACTTACACCAAAACCAGCAATAAAAAGTAAAGCAAAAACCACAAATACTAATAGTGCCGTTAGTTTTGGTGTATGAGTCAATTTAAGTCTTTCTAACAATGAACGTATAAGAGCGCCAATCAGAATAATTGATATGAATGTTACCATACCCCACAAAAGACCGCTGCCGCGAAATGATGAGGCTATTAAAGCGGGCAAAAAAGTCCCGAAAGTACGTAAGCCTATTACATTTCTAAATATGATTGTTATAATTGCACCAATTGGTATCATCAATATTACTCGTAATAATTCAATGGATAATCCGGCTTTTTGGAAACTGGTCCATGCATTCATTACGTTTAAAGGATGTGAAGCTATGTCCGCATAGTCACTTTCTCGAGGAAATGATTTTCTATCAATCTCGAACATATATTTAAAATTAACATTTGGTGTTCGTTGAAAAAAAGCTTCATCACCATAATAGAAGGTTAAATAGCTTTGTGGTAGTTCAGCAAAGTGTTTATTTGTCGGGTCAAAAGGTACCCAGTTCCTTCCTAGTAATACTTCTACCCATTGATGACTAACTCTTTTCTTTCCTGGTTTAAGGATCAATCCACCACTTAGTCTTGTCGGGATACCTAATGTTCTCAGCATAGCTGCAAACAAACGTGTTTTTCCATTGCAGCTAGCTTGACCTAATTTCAGAGTTGTTACAGCATCGGTTTTACCGGAAAAATCAGTGTTGGTTATATCGTATGTTGTATAGTTATATATTTTTTTAAGTACTTCTATAACATTGGTATTCTTATCGATCTTTAGTTTAGCTAATGCATTGATTATTGTAGTATCGTCAACTTGAATTAGTTGAGTGCCATCAATATATGGCTTCAGTTGATCATTAATTTGGTAATTATTCTTGATTGTTTTAGGTAATTCAAATTTAACAGCCTTACTTTTTATATCACAACTATAACTGAATACCTTATGCCCTTTCACGCTAGGACTCTGCCATTCTGCATAACGATTTTTTCCTTTTCGATTGATTGAAAAATTAAAATCGCTTGATTGATTATTTTCATTAAATATTGTTTGACGTTCATTATTTAGAGGCAAAAGAACTTTTGTGGTAATCTCGCTTCCATGTCCGTCAACTGCCATCTCAATTTTTAACGTATATCCAGTCTCAGGCAAAATTGTCGCCGGTGTGTAGTCAAATAAAAATATTTTCGATAGAACAGAACCTGAGAATAATAGGAGTAATATGATGATAATATATTTGCTAGTTTTCATTATAATTTTCTTTTAAATAGTTTGAATTACATTAAATACAATATTATACGCTTCTCTTTTTTCTTCATCCAATTTATCTACATTTAAAGGTTGTTTCGGAGAACATAATTCGATAGTTAGAGATGGATGTGAATATTCTGGAGGATTTACAGACAATTCTTTAATAGAATCATTCAGAAGACCGCTGCTGCACCAATCAGAAGCTATACCTTTTTTATTTACAAGATCAGAGCTTGAATGCCAAGCTATATCTGAAATATTATCTTGATTTGCTTGCTGAACGATAGAAACAAGTTTTTCAACATCTGCTTTTGCATCTGAAGTAAATGCTGTTGTACCATATTGATTATATTCAATCGGTACTCTGATCAAGTTTTCATACTTATCTTCGTTAGCTGTATGAAAAAACAAACTTGCTTTATACTTATTACTATTAACTAAGTCCATTATAGCCTTATTCTCTGGTAGAATTTTTACATCGTTTAAAGCAAATGGAAAAGTACGGTTCAGATCAGTTCCCGAAAAATTATTCCTTTCATTTTCTATAAATCCATCAGGGTTATGAACAAGAACAAAATCGATAGTCGCGTTCATGACAGTATTATTTTTTAAGAGTTGATCAATTGTAAATAACATAGCTTCTACTGCTGCCGCTTCATCTCCATGTGTTCCCGCAACAAATAAATACTGTTTTGATATTTCCGGATCACCTAATAGAATTCGAATGAATGGAAGCACTTTTCCGAAATGTTCGCTTTTACCAATGTTCAATAATTTTACTTCGTCAGGGTATGCCTTTTTATACTCATTTAATTGGTTGTAAATACCATCAAGAGTATGGTATAACCCTGACTTATAATTATCAGAAAAAGTTTCGAATCTATTTACTTCTTCAAATTCTTTACTGCCACAACTGTATAGAAGCAGCAGTAAAGAAAAAAGTATGCTATTTATTTTAAGATTCATTTAATGTTACTATTCTTTAGATTAAGGTAACAATGCAATTTTATTTACTGCATTATTGTAATCGTTACAATTTGGATAATCATTTATCACTTTATTATATGCAACTTTTGCATTTGTTACATCACCTGCTTTTTCATAACTGCGGCCAATTTTATACCATCCTGCACCGGCTTTTTTATTTGGAACATGAGCATTAACGTAAGTGGTCCAATTGGCAATTGCTGAAGTATAGTCTGCTAATTTGTATTGGCAATATGCCTGCCAATAGTAAGCATCAATAGCCTTCGGACTCTGAGGATAATTTGTACTTACTTTTTGATATTCAGTTGCAGCTGTTGCATAATCTTGAAGATTGTAGTAACAATATGCAACTTTATATTGAGCGTTCGCAGCGTAATCACTATTAGAATAATTATTAACTATGTTCAAAAATTCGTCACGTGCCTGTTGATAAGTATAAGTCTCGGAGTAATATTTACTGTTAGCTTTATAATAAAGAGCAGCTATATATTTATCAAAGTTAGGATAGCTGGTTATATAATTCTGAAATTCATTAACAGCCAGATCGAATTTTGAATTTGTATAATAAGTATAAGCTTTATTGAATTGTGCAGAAGCAGCAACATTATTATTTGGATAATTAGTAATAGTTAAATCAAATTGAGCTATTGCCTCTGTAAAATTATTGTCACTGTAATAACAATATGCTTTGTAATACTGTGCTTTTGGCGCTCTATCACTATTGGGATGAGCACTTAACAAACTACTGAATTTTGTAATTGCACTTGAATAATCTTCCTTTTTATAATAAGTATAACCAATCTGATATAAAGCATCCACGGCATTTACATTGTTCGGGTAATTATCAATTACCTTTTGAAACTCTACTATTGCAGTATTATAATTTTCATTTGCTAGATAAATTGCACCAATATTATATTGAGCGTCAGCGGCACGTCCATGTGAAGGATAGCTGTTAATCAACTTCTTGTATTCATTAATAGCTGCACTACTATTACTCAATTTTTCATAAGTACGAGCAATATTATATCTTGCGTCCGGTGCTTTTTGATGAGTAGAATCTTGACCTATCATCAACTCTAGTGTATTAATTGCTCCATTATAATCTTCTAGTCCAATCTTTGTTTTACCTAACCAGTAACGTACAAGAGGAACAAGGGGATTTGAAGGATAACTAGCTAAGAAGTTTTCGAATTCAGTTTTAACCGTTGTAAATTTATCTTCCGTATAATGTATAAATGCAATCCTGTATTCAGATTCAACCGCAAGTTCTGTACCTGGGAAATTAGCAATAATTTTCTGGAAATCTACAATAGCTGCATTATCATATCCATTAGTTGATTTTCTCACTGCATTGGTGAATAATTGTTCTGCAGTTTCAGTAGGATATAACGTAATATTGTTTACAGGTACTACAGTCCCGGCTGATTCAATTTTTTGATTATCCAACTTTACAATTGTATAATTTTCTTTTTGTGCGGTGAGAGTATAAGTTCCGTATGGAACATCTGAAATTACATAATTCCCGTTGGCATCAGTCACACCGATAAAAGAAGTTCCTTCAACATAAATATAAATTCCTGAATGGATACTTTGTTGATCCATAACAACCTTACCCGAGAATGATCCTGTAGGTATTAAACCGGTATTCAACACCGATTGACCATAAATATTATTTTGTAAAAATGAAATACTAAGCAATAAAAGCAAGCTAAGTTGCGCAGCTTTAACAATTTTTGAAAATTTATTCATTTTGATTCCTCATTTATTTAAGTTTTTATTAATTAAATTTATTTTATTTCATTAGTAACATTTTCTTTACAGATTGGAAATTATTAACCTTAATAGCGTATATGTATACTCCACTAGAAAGAGACCTTGCATCAAATGTTACTGTGTACCTGCCTACTGCTTTATTCTCATTTACTAGGTTCATTACCTCATTACCAAGTATATTATATACTTTTAATGACACAAAACCGCTTTCAGGTATTTGATAATTTATTTTTGTTGAGGGATTAAAAGGGTTTGGATAATTCTGTTCCAAATTAAATTCTGTAGGATTACTTAAATCCTCTTTTTCTTCAACTGATACAGTATTGTCAATCAGGAAATCGTTATAAACTAGTAGTTTATAATTATCCTGCCCGATCAATATATTGTATTTACCCGATGGGATATTGCTTATTTTATAATAACCACTAATATCAGTTGTATCTATATAATCCGTCCCCTCTAGCCAAATAATGGCTCCTGATATCGGAGATTGAGTAGAATGATCTTTTATAACACCCTCTAAACCATCACTATATCCGTTAAAATACAGAAGGATTGTTAATATGAATACAGATAGTTTGATTTTATACATATTGCACCTTTAATGTTTATTCTTTTGAAATATTTATTATTTAAAACCTAATGATTGAAAGGTTTTCCTTTCGTAAACAAATATTATACCACATAATTAAAATATCTTTTCTTTTTAGACTATAAACCAATATTTTTGTGATATTTGTCACATTCTTTTTAACCTGTAATAAATTATTTAAAAGTAGTTTTCTTTACTTTTTAAGAAATATGAATTGTTTCGAAAGAAAAAGAAATATCGATGCTTAATATCTATTTTGACTATTAGAAATAATTAAAGTGATTTATATCACATTACTTATAATTATTTATGCAGTAAGAGTTTAAGTTTGATATAATAAAAACCATATCGATGAATGAATGAAGTAATAAAGCAGTAAATATTACAACTTTTAGAGAGGTAAATACCACCTAACTTGAGATATTTCAATATCAACTATGATGATAGTGTAATGTTTACGTATTTAATAAAAATTCCTTAAACGCAGAATATGAATTTGAAATCTTTATCGTTTTCTTTTCTTTAGAAATGCATTTCTGTAAGGCTTCTGGGAGTTTAATATCAATACCTAGAGCATCCTCAACACTTTCTTTGAACTTTGCCGGGTGTGCGGTTTCAACAACTATGGCAGAATAATCTTCAAGTTTTTCTTCGGCAAGATACTGTTCTAATGCCAGCATTCCCACTGCCCCATGCGGATCAATTATATAGTTGTATTTCCGGTATGTTTGTTGAATCATTTCAATTGTCTGATCATCGTTATGAGTGTTTGAAGCAATATCTTTAAGTATAATCGAATGATCGGTGTATAGTGATTGTATCCTTGCTAAGTTACTTGGTGCACCGACATCCATTGCATTGGACAATGTTTTAACAGATGGACGCGGTTCATATTTACCGCTCCGAATAAATTCTGTAAAAACTGAATTAGAATTTGTTGCCCCGATAAACTTTGCAATTGGTAAACCCATTTTCTTTGCCATCAATCCTGCAGTTAAATTACCCAAATTGCCTGATGGTACCGAGACTAAAACATTCTCAGACCTATTCTTAAGTTGTTTATAACCGTTAAAATAATAAAATGATTGTGGGATTAGACGAGCAATATTAATCGAGTTAGCAGAAGATAATTTCATTTTGGAATTTATCTCATTGTCAACAAATGCAGACTTAACAAGTTTCTGGCAGTCATCGAAAGTACCTTCAATTTCGAGTGCAGTAATGTTTTTATCGAATGTAGTTAGCTGCATTTCTTGTATATCGCTTACTTTACCGCTCGGATAAAGGAGATAAACGTTTATTCCTTCAACTCCGTAAAAACCGGATGCAACGGCGCTGCCTGTATCACCCGATGTCGCTACAAGAATATTTACAACTTCATCAGAATCTTTTAGAAAGTGACTCATCGTACGAGCCATAAATCTTGCACCGAAATCTTTGAATGCCAATGTCGGACCGTGAAATAACTCCAGAATAGAAAGTTTATTATCAAGTTCAACAAGCGGTGCGTCAAAGTTTATCGCATTCTCAATAATATTTTCAAGATCTGGATCTGGGATTTCATTATCAATAAACAGTTTTGCAACTTCAAAACCAATTTCTTGAATTGAATAATTATTAAGATTATTAATAAAATCAGCATCTAACTGGGGAATTAATTCCGGCATGAAAAGTCCGCCATCCGGAGAAAGTCCTTTCATTACTGCTTCACGGAAGGATACTTTTAAGTTTTTATTATTTGTACTGTAGTAGTTCATTGATTTTTAGTGTACACTCACACACTGTAAAACAGCATTGTCTGGTGTTGAAATATCTATAATCCTTTCAATTGGAATTCCAAGAGAGTCTGTTTTAATTAGTATTTCCGACTGAGGTGGATTAGTTTTAATACATGCATAACAAATAAGTTCAGCTGATAAATTATTACACTGCTTATTTAATTTTTTAATTAATATATCTAAATTATTTTTTTGTCCGAATTTATCTTCATCTGTTTTAATTGGATATAAATCAACTAGTAGTTTATTGACCTCAGTTTTAACAATATCCGTGTTTGATGTTAATAGTCCAACATGTAAATTATTACAATCAACATCTTCATAATTCCCATCTTGATCATCACCAAATCCATCACAAGAGATTAGAAAGACAAGACACAAGATGAGAGGAAACAACACTTTTGGTCCATTCTTGATTTTATGTCTTTTTAAAAACATTTCTAATAAACCACGTTATAAATTTTACAAAAAAAATATTTAACCCAATATTTTCGTGCCAGCTTCATTTATTTTTGATATATATGTTATACTTCCAATACCTAAGCTATCAACAACAGTTTTTGTATCAACCGCAATCTTATTGGCAACGTCTTCAGAATTTGATAAGGCGAATAACGATGGACCAGAACCGGAAATACTACTTCCTAAAGCGCCGGCATCAATTGCTGCTTTTTTAATTTCGCTATAGCCGGATATAAGTTTTGAACGAACCGGTTCGATCACAGCATCGTTAAGTGAACGTGAAATAAGTTTATAATCGCTTGTCGCTAATCCATAGATCAAAGACGCAATGTTTCCAGTCTGTGAGATCATATCTTTAAGCGGAACAGAATCGGGAAGAATTGCCCGCGCTTCACTTGTTTTAATTTCGATATCAGGATAAATGATCGTACAGTAAAGTTCTTCCGGCGACGGTATCTGAATTACGTCAATCGGGTGATAACCTCTTATCAGCACGATGCCGCCGAATAAAGCCGGCGCAACATTATCCGCATGAATTGCTTTGCTTGCAACAAATTCACCTGCTAGCGCGTGTTCCAGAAGCTGGTTCTTATTCAATCCTAATTCCAGTAATTCATTTACTGCAACAACTGCCGCAACTGCACTCGCAGCACTGGAACCAAGTCCGCTTCCAAGTCCCATCTTTTTATTGATCTCAACTGATATCCCTACTCTGATCTCATATTTATCCATTAAAGATTTTATAGCAACTGAAGCGGTATTCTTCTCTATATCGTATGGAAGTTTTCCACCATCACCAGTAATATTGGTGATCTCTAATTTATCACTATCCGATTTTGTAAGTATTATCTCATCACCTGGCTCGTGTAACGCAAAACCAAGAATATCAAATCCGGGTCCGACATTAGAAACAGAAGCCGGAGCAAAAACTTTTATACTTTGTGAATTCATACAATATTATCCAGATAACCTTTTGCTTTCAGCAACTCGGCATTTAAAATTGTTCCACCCGCTGCACCTCGAATCGTGTTGTGAGAAAGAACAATAAATTTATAATGAAAAAGAGCATCTTCTCTTAATCGACCTACTGAAGCAGCCATACCATTTTCTAGATCTCTTTGAAGTTTTGGCTGTGGTAGATTAGGCTCAGCAAAGTAATGCACAGGATTTTTAGGAGCGAAAGGTAAATTAAGTTTCTGTGGCTCACCTTTGAAATTAATCCATGCATCAATAATTTCGTCCTTGCTCGGTTTACTCTCAAACTCAACTTGTATGGTTTCGAGATGACCGTCAATGACAGCGACTCTGTTACATTGTGCACTTATTTGAATATCATTATCGAATAGAATTTCACCAGCGCCAAGCTTACCGAGTATTTTACGAGGTTCTGTTTCCATCTTCTCCTCTTCCCCGTCGATGAACGGAATTACGTTGTCAAGTATATCCATGCTCGGCACTCCCGGATAACCGCCACCTGAAAGAGCCTGCATAGTAACAACATTTATTTTCTTAATCTTAAACGCATCATGAAGCGGCTTTAACGCCAGCACCATACCAATTGTCGAACAGTTAGGGTTTGTTACTATACCACCCTTGTATGGCTGTGATTCGATCAATTTAAGGTGGTCAGCATTAACTTCTGGAATCATTAATGGAACATCTTTATCGAAGCGGTGATTACGTGAATTTGAGATCACAAAATATCCTGCATTAGCAAAATCTGTTTCAATCTCCTCAGCAACTGATGAATCCAACCCTGAAAAGATCAACTTCGATTCAAAGTTCGGAACACACGCCTTTACTATCATATCAGCAACATTATTATGCAAAGGACTTTTCATGATCCAATTTGTTGCATCAACATATTTCTTACCAGCTGAGCGTTCTGAAGCACCGAGTTCAGCAATTTCGAACCAAGGATGATCTACTAACAATTCAATAAATTTTTGACCGACGCTTCCAGTCGCACCCAATACTCCAACTTTTATTTTTTCGCTTCCCATATATTTACCTTTTACTATTAGCTATTTTCAGAATATCAGATAAAACTCCCGAGGCTGTAAACACCGGACCAGCGCCCGGACCTTTAATAACAAGAGGAATATCATTATAGTATTTCGTTTTGAACGATACAATGTTGTCAATTCCGGTTAAATGAGAAAAGGGATTTCCCGAATCAATCTCTTCGATCTTAACGGTAGCTTTACCATTTTTATATTTTGCTATGTATGCTAACACTTTATTATCCTTCTCAGCGCTAGTTCTCATTTTTTCAAAATCATTATCATAGTTCTGTAATTCTGCTAGGAATTGATCAACGTCCTTTATCTTTCTTAATTTAGAAGGAACGAGATTATCAATTTCAATATTACTTAATTCTATTTTCGTTCCGGTTTCTCTGATAAGAATTAATAATTTACGTGCAATATCCAATCCGCTCAAATCATCTCTCGGATCAGGTTCCGTGAATCCTCTTTTCTTCGCATCTATCACAACCTCAGAGAATTTTTTCCCTTCTTTCAATGAATTAAAAATGTAACTTAAAGTACCAGAGAGTACTCCTTCGATGCTGTACACTTTATCTGCATTATTTACTATATCCTTAAGTGTTTCTATAACCGGCAATGCCGCACCGACATTTGTTTCATATCTAAATTGTGAGTTACCTTGTGCAGCTGCTTCTCTTAAACTCAAATATTTTTCGTATGTATCAGAGTTGGCTACTTTATTAGGCGTTGCTATCGAGATACCGGACTCAAGCACTTGATTATATTTCTTAACTACTGCATCACCGGCAGTAGAATCAACTAAAATTGAATTTGGTAAGTTCATCTCTAACATTGTATTGATGAATTTATCGGTATCATTTTTTGTGCGTGTTCTTGATAAAGATATTTTCCAATCACTTAATTTGATACCGTCTTTCTTGATGACCATTTTTTTACTGTTAGCTAATCCAATTAATCTAAACTCGATATTCAATTTTTTACTGAAATAATTTAATTGATCGGAAATGATATTCAGCAACGCACCGCCTACCACACCAGGTCCTATCAAGAAAAGATTCACTACTTTTTTTCTCTTTAAGAATAATGATTCGTGAAGTACATTCAACGATTCCTTGAGATCGTCCTTTGAAACGACAAGAGAAACATTGAGCATTGACGAGCCTTGAGCAATGGCATTTACATTTATGTTGTGTGAACCGAGTGCATCAAAAACTTTTCCCGTAATTCCCGGAGTTTGACGCAAGTCCTCACCAACCACCGCAATTATGGATAAATTATTTTCAATTATAACTTCATTGATGATTCCATCGGCAATTTCATTTCTGAATTCTTTTTCAATTGCCCTTTTAGCCGCTGCTGTATGTTTCGGTAAAATTGCAAGACAGATACTGTGCTCTGACGAACCTTGTGTGATCAGAATAATGTTTATATCCTTTGAAGCCAAAGCCGAGAACAATCTATATGCAATACCGGTAACACCGACCATTCCCCCGCCCTTTATTGTAAGGAGTGAGATGTCATCTATCGAAGATATTCCTTTGAGATTGAACTTAACGCCTGCGTCTCTTTTTAAAATAACTGTACCTGGATATTCCGGATTAAATGTGTTCTTAATTCTGATCTTTATCTTATTCTTAAG
>JAADIB010000202.1:2811-4557 GCA_013151565.1 Chlorobiota bacterium | reverse complement strand
CGCAATGGTATTAAGTCCCGATAAGAAGAGACTATATGTAGCATGTGCAAACAGCGATATCGTGTCGGTGATCGATACGAAAACTGATAAAATTATTGATGAAATTTCTGTACGAATGAGCAAGGATCTTCCATTCGGCAGCGCTCCTAATGCACTAACTATTTCTAAAGACGGAACTAGACTTTATGTTGCCAATGGTACTGATAATGCTGTCTGTGTTATAAAGTTGAATGATAACAATAAATTCCTCGGATTCATCCCAACAGGCTGGTATCCCGGCGCATTGCAGTTTGATAAAAATGAAAAGTTTCTGATTGTAGCGAATACAAAAGGAATAGGCTCAAGAAACATGCGTGCTGATAGACCAGGTTACAACACTCATAATCACATGGGAACTATTTCCTTTATTACTACTCCGAGTGAAAGCCAATTAGTCAAAATGACGGAAGTAGTAAAGGAAAACAATTCATTTGCAAGTATGGTTGAAAAGATGAACCAGAAAAATGGTGCAACTAATAAAGTCGCTGTTCCGAGATATCCCGGACAAACATCATATTTCAAGCATGTTGTCTATATTATCAAGGAGAACAGAACATACGATCAAGTATTCGGTGATATGCCTCAAGGAAATGGTGATTCATCATTGGTTATGTTTGGAAGGGAAGTAACTCCCAATCATCATGCGCTTGCTGAGGAGTTTGTTCTGATGGATAACTATTACTGCAGCGGTGTACTTAGTGCCGATGGGCATCAATGGACGGATGAAGCTTATGTGACAGATTATCTTGAGAAATTCTTTGGTGATTTTCCCAGAAGTTATCCATTTGATGGAGATGATCCTTTGGCATATTCACCAACAGGATTTATTTGGGATAATGTATTAAAGCACAATTTAACTTATCGTAATTACGGTGAGTTTATTGCCGGAGTTGTTGAACCGAAGGGAGCAACCTTCACAGAGATTTATCAAGATTTTATTAACGGCGGGAATAAAATAAAAATTCGTGCAAAATCAAATCTACCACAAATGGAGCCGTATACATGTCCGACATATATCGGCTGGCCTATCTCTGTGCCGGATGTTTACAGAGCATCAGAATTTATTAAGGAGTTAAAAGAATTCGAAAAGAATGATAACTTCCCGAATCTTATAATAATGCTTTTACCGAACGACCATACTTCGGGAACCGATCCCGGTTACCAAACCCCGAATGCTTCTGTTGCTGATAATGATCTAGCGCTTGGTCAAATTGTTGAGGCAATTTCACACAGCAAATTTTGGGAAGAGACTTGCATACTTGTTACAGAAGATGATCCGCAAGCTGGTCTTGATCATGTTGATGGGCATAGAACAGTTGGTTTGGTGATCAGTCCATATACAAAGCGTCACCAAGTGGTATCAACAAATTATACTCAGATAAATATGTTCCGTACCATTGAAAATATTCTTGGGATCCCGCCGTTGAACCAATTTGATCTTGCTGCTGAACCAATGACAGACTATTTTACAAACAAACCTGACTTCACTCCATATACAGCCTTGCCGAGTAATATACCGATTGATCAAATTAACCCGGAACTATCGAGTTTATCGGGAGATGCTTTATACTGGGCGAAAAAATCTATGGAGCAGGATTTGGATGATTACGACCGTATTGATGAAGATACATTTAACAGAATTTTATGGCATTCGGTCAGAGGATACGATGTGCCATATCCGTCACTTGTGAAAAATTAGAGGAATCT
>JAADIB010000202.1:0-2787 GCA_013151565.1 Chlorobiota bacterium | reverse complement strand
TACGATTTATTATGTCGAGTCTTTTTGTGATATTAATTTTAATGTTCAGCGGGTGTAATTCCAAGCAGAACAAAACTGAGAAAGTTCATCCTTCATTAAAGATGCTCCCTGTTCCGACTGGTTTAGGAGTTAACATTCATTTCTATGAAGGAAATGAAAAAGATCTATCAATGCTGAAAGATGCAGGCGTTGGAATTATAAGAATGGATGTATCCTGGGTTGGAATTGAGAAATCGAAAGGGAAGTACGATTTCAGCAGACATGACAAATTAATTGAAGATATGGATAAACTTGGGATTAGAATACTATTTATTATTGATTACGGTAATCCCTTATATGATGACGGAATGGCTCCGTATACAGAAGAAGGCAGAAAAGCCTATGCTGAATTCTGCTCTGCTCTTGCTGAACGGTACGCTGGTAAAAATATTATTTGGGAGTTATGGAACGAACCGAATATAGATGGTTTCTGGAAACCGAAAGTTGATGTTGATAATTATATGGCTTTCTGCAAAACTGTTGTTCCGGTTATCCGAAGCAAAGATAAAGGTGCCTGTATTATTGCTCCTGCAACATCAACGTTTGATATGAAATTTATGGAATCGTGTTTTGAACAAGGTTTGCTCGATTTGGTTGACGGTGTTAGCGTTCATCCGTATAGGAATTCCGAACTTAGTCCCGAAACAACTTTCGATGAATACAAGCTTCTATCACTTTTAATTGAACAGCATAAACCTAAAGGAAAATCGATTCCAATATTAAGCGGCGAATGGGGTTATTCCACGACAAATCTGTCTCGCAAATTACAGGGTAAATACCTGGCTCGTCAATGGCTTTCAAACTTGGCTTATAATATCCCAATAAGTATTTGGTATGACTGGCACGACGATGGTAAGGATACTAAAGAAACAGAACATAATTTTGGAACAGTTACTTGGGATTACAAAGAGAAGCCTTCTTTTGTTGCAATGAAAACTTTCACCGAACAGTTTAAGGGATATCAATCAATCGGCAGAGTTAGTCTTGATTCTCTTAATGACTACATGCTTATGCTTCAAAGAGGTGAGAAAATCAAGTTAGCGCTTTGGACAACTTCTGATGAACATAGTATCGATTTAGGGAAAGAGATCAAAATATCAAATGCTGTGAATTATCTGGGCGAAGAACTTTCTTTATCAAACAGTGAAGAAATTAAAATAAGTGACGAGCCGATTTATCTCAGCATTGATCAGCCGTATCCCGAATGGATAACAATGATATCTGAGACAAATAGCTTAACTTCTGTGGAAGCAGAGGAGGTAGTAAAATCAATTTTAAATAAAAGCGATAAGAATAAATTAGCAAAGGAAATTACAGAATATCTAAAAACAAAGGATCATCTACAAAATAATGCTGCGCTTTATTCACTACTCGCATTAGCTGAGAAGAGCGATACAGCCAATGCGCTTAAAATATATTATCTAATTCTTGAAGAAGGGAAAGATCTGTTAAGTAAAAAACAAGCGCTTTACGAAATATCAAAAATCGGATCGGAAAAATCTATGCCGGAAATTGCTCTGGTAATGAACAATCCGAAATTAGTTAAAGACGCATCTCTCTATTATTTGGATCTGGCATATAATTTTGTGATTAAAAAACAGTATAAAGAGGCGGAAGAAATATTATTAAATGCAATAAAGCTTTCACCTCCGCGCTATGCAGTCGAGCGTGTTTTATATAAAATGCAGAAGGTTAATAAACAATTTGATGCAAATACTTTTCGAACAATGGCACAGTCTGCTGGATTTATTAACACTTGGAAAGTTATAGGTCCTTTCCCAAATAAAAACAACTCCGCTCAACACAAAAGATATACACCTGAATGGAAACTTGATTTTTCTCAGAATTTAAAAGTTGGAAACTCAAATGTCTCTTGGCAAGACGTTGAATTGGATGGTGCATTTCCTATTATTCCATTTGCAAAATTATATGGACGAATAGAAGCGGCTGCTTATGCTTATGCTGTTATTACAGTTGATAAAAGTATGTCAGCGATATTGAAAATAGGGAGTAACGATGGAGTTGTCGTCTGGGTTAACGGTAAAAAAGTCCATGAAAAATTTATCGGCAGACCATTAACTATTGATGAAGATATCGTAAAAGTAAAATTAAGAAAGGGTAAAAATAATATTCTGCTTAAAGTACTCAACAGAGGGAACAATTGGGAAGCGATTTTGAGAGTATGCGATTCTAAAGGCATTCCGCTTGATTTAAACCAATAGAGTAAAGATTAAAAATAAATTATAACTATAGGAAGTATTATGAATGAGAAAATTAAATGGGGTATAATAAGCACAGGTCATATTTCCGGCAGATTTGCTGAAGCATTGGAAATACTGCCTGATGCTGAACTCGTGGCTGTTGCCTCACGGACACAAGAGAGCGCCGATAAGTTCGCTCAACAATTCAACATTCCAAAGGCTTATGCCACATATCAAGAGCTGGCAGATGATCCGGATATAGATGCAGTTTACATTGGTACTCCACATATATTTCATCTTGATAATAGTGTGATGTGTATGAGAAAAGGGAAATCGGTTTTGTGCGAGAAAGCGCTCACGATCAATGCAGAAGAGGCGAGGGAGATGGTGCGTGTTGCACGTGAGGAAAATGTTTTTCTTATGGAAGCAATGATACCGCGTCAGATTCCGCTGCTAAAAAAAGTTCTGCATTGGATAAAAAACGGACGGATTGGAGAAGTCCGTATGGTTAAAGCCTCACGCTGCGCTCGGGGAGAATTCACACCGG
>JAADIB010000218.1 GCA_013151565.1 Chlorobiota bacterium | reverse complement strand
TTATGAATGACGCGGACTAAGATATAAAGCAGAACACTGACCAGAACGATGATATAAATGAACGTAAGCAGGTCCCCTTTCCCCCAAAACCGATAATAATCTTCAAAGCATCTCATTATTAAATATTTACAGATGAACAGTTAGTGCTGATCAATCGCTGTGCCACAAATGCTAACTATCTGAACATTATTATGATATGAGACGATTACAAAATAAGGGAAGGAATATAATAATCTTGGTAGAGAAATAATTTCGCAGTAAAAGAGGTTATTTCGTGGCAAACGCGAAAAAATTGCGCACTATAAAACAATTTAGAAATTGTAACGAAATAACTTTTTGGTTTCGACTTGTTCTTTTGCGCCTTTTCTTCGTTGCAGAATTTTAAATATGCTGAGGCTGCTTAAATTTACATTTCAAAATTCAAGTATAGCCGAACCATGCCGAACGCATGGCAGGATTATGCCGCTCTCATTTTTGCATTTTACAATAGAAGCAGTATAAACATTGGCCAATTAAAACAAAATAAGTGTTTTACACGCGCTTCGTGGGTTGAATAGTTACTGCGCTATTTAATACCTAATTCGTTGAGCTTGTATTGCAGCCCCCTGCGGGTAATACCTAATATTTCAGCCGCACGTGTAATATTATGATTTGTTTGTTCCAGTGTTCTTAGAACAAGCTCTTTTTCCACCTCTTTTATGGATAGCCCGACAAGTGAATCGACGGAATCACGAGACTGGGTATTTGTTAAATTTTTAAAAGTAGCGGGGAGCACATCCGGAATAAGCGTGTCCTCTTTACAAAGTATTACTGCTCTTTGTATCACATTTTCCAACTCACGAATATTCCCGGGCCAGGAATAGCGCATAAACAAATCAATAACCTGTGGCGATATTTTTCGGATATGTTGTTGATTTTTTTCTGCATATTTTTGTATAAAATGTTCTGCAAGAAGAGGAATATCCTCCTTTCGGTCACGCAAAGGCGGCACATTTACAGGGACTACACTCAGGCGGTAAAACAGATCAAGTCTGAAGTTATTATTAGTTATTATTTTTCACCTCTTCTTCTAAATTTTTGTTTGTGGCAGCAATTATCCGAACATCAACTTTAATCGTTTTCTCTCCGCCGACACGTTCAAATTCACCTTCCTGCAGTACACGCAGGATTTTTGTTTGTGTAATCGGGCTCATGTCTCCAATTTCATCAAGGAAAAGAGTGCCACCATGAGCTTGTTCAAAACGTCCAAGACGGCGTGCATGTGCTCCTGTAAACGCACCTTTTTCATGTCCAAACAATTCGCTTTCTAACAGATTATCCGACAAAGCGGCACAGTTTACCTTAATAAATGGTTTGTTCACACGTGTACTGTTCTGATGTATTGCATTGGCAATCAATTCTTTACCAGTTCCGCTTTCCCCTAGAATCAGCATGGTAGTATCGCTGGGAGCTGCGAGAGCCAAAACTTCAAACAACTCATGCATTTTTTTACTGTTGCCAATTATCTTTGAAAAGCCGAATTCAATTGATAAGCGTTTTTTTAAAGATTTATTTTCTGTTTTCAACTTATGATAGTCCAAAGTTTTAATGAGGGTAAGCTTTACTTCATCCAAATCCAAAGGCTTTATCAGATAATCAAAGGCACCCAGTTTCAACGCTTCAACTGCCGTTTGCACCGAGGCATAAGCAGTCATTATAAGTATCGGAATGCTCGGATTAACCTCTTTAATATGATTAAGGGCTTCGATGCCTCCCATTTTGGGCATTTTCAGATCGAGCATAATGAGATCGAAAAATTCCTGTTTTATCTTTTTTAAGGCAACTTCACCATTCTCCGCCTCGGTAATATCATATCCATCGGCCGATAAAGTTGCCTTGAGCATTAAACGATGGGAAGTATCATCATCAACAATAAGTATTTTTATCATGTCTGCATTTCTCATCACCTAAACTTGTTTA
The DNA here is from genome assembly GCA_013151565.1 of Chlorobiota bacterium. Taxonomy (GTDB): domain Bacteria; phylum Bacteroidota; class Ignavibacteria; order Ignavibacteriales; family Melioribacteraceae; genus SZUA-22. Next base: position 1,904 of record JAADIB010000218.1, on the reverse strand, counting down.
TATGGCAAATTAATTTTAAATATAGTTCCTTCTCCAAGTTCACTTTTTACCTCAATTTCACCGTGATGATTTTCAATAATTCGATAGACGATAGCCAAACCTAATCCTGAACCACCTGATTTTAAAGTAAAAAACGGATCAAAGATTCTTCTCAAATCTGCGTTTGCAATTCCTTTGCCCTTATCCTCTATAAAAATATGAACACTCTGATGATAATTTTTTTTAACAGTAATTATCAATTCCCCATTTTTTCCCATCGCCTCATTTGCATTGATAAAAATATTCAACAATGCCTGAATAATCATATCACTGTCCGCTGATATTTGTGGTATTTGTTCATCGAATTTCTTAATAATACGAATATTTTTTTCCAGAAAATCAGATTCCGTGAGTTTTAAAGTATGCTCCATAATTTTTATAATATCAACGGAGCTGAACTTTGGTTCCTGAGGCTTGGCAAAATTCAGCAAGTCCTGAATAAATCGGTTAAGCCGGTCAACTTCATTTGCCATGACCACCGCATAATTTGCATCCTCGGAACCGGGGTCAAATTTCTTCCGAAAATATTGAGCAAAACCCTTAATTGAACTTAAAGGATTTCTTATCTCATGAGCAATTCCGGCTGCCATACGCCCAAGGCTGGCCAACCGCTCAGAACGTTCAACCTTTTTTTCTAGGGTTTTGATGTCTTGCAGATCACGCAAAATGATAACCTTCCCAATAATTTTACCCGCTTCATCTTTTAATAAACTTGAAGTTATGCTAAGGGGTATTACCCGCCCATCGTTTAAACGGCATTCCATTTGTCGTTCAAAAATATCGGAAGAAGGCAATAATGTATTTCTCAAATCACATTCCCTCATCACCTCTTTCAGTAGCTTTCCTTTTACTTTGGAAAAATCAAGGCCTAAAAGGTCGGCGGCATTTTGGTTAAATGTAGTAATGCGGCCCTCGCTGTCTAAAGAAATTAAGCCATTCGGCATACTATTGACTACATTTGCAGTATAAGACTCTAACGATTTTAAGGTGTTGTTTATGAGATAATAGTTTTGGACAACAAATATAAAATACAGAGATGCCGACCCCAGAATCAGCAATATCACTCCGGAAATTATCGCCCGGCGAATATCTTCTTCTTGCGCAGCCTTAAATTCAGTCATTTTTAAACCGATAATAATATATTTACCGGATATGGAGCTATTCCATCTGTTCATGCGCTGATTCCACATCCGGGTATTACAACTCCCGTTAGTATTCGATAAAGATACGGGAGCGATATACTTAATAACATTAAAAACGTCTTTATTTTCAGGATTCTTTTGAACAGTAGAAATTATCTGACCAGTTTTTTGAGGTAACTTTAAATCGGAGATTTTACTACCAACATATTTTGATTGATTATGTGCTAATATTACTCCGCTACCATTGACGAGCATGACATAATCAATATTGGGTTCTTCTGCTGTTTCGGTAAGTAATATTTGTATTTGATTTTGTTTCCATTGCATATTCATCATACCATTTCTTATGCTGGACTCTAAGATATGAATAAATGTAGATCCCTCTCTGGACAACTGTTTTGTCAATAGGTTTCGTTCCCTATTATAATTTTGTATGGAAAGGGCAGCCAGTATAATGAGTAATAGCAAGGATGCTCCGGCAATTGCCAAAGTTGGATAAACCAGTTTTTTAATCTTATTTTTTTTCATTTGTTCATCATTGTCACAGAAATTACTTCCCCTTTAAAACGCGTGTGGCGTTCAATATTGCTATCAAAGCTACACCCATGTCACCAAACACTGCTTCCCACATGTTGGCTACGCCAAAGATTCCGAGGACAATAAAGACCGATTTAACTCCCAGTGCAAAAATGATATTCTGCCAAACGATATTTCTTGTTCGTT
>JAADIB010000035.1 GCA_013151565.1 Chlorobiota bacterium | reverse complement strand
TTCTTAATCTTGTTCAATGTAACTCACTTACCGAAGGTGTAACTATGCAAAAAAAACTAACATTAATTCAGCAGAAAATTCTTGATCATTTGGTTGAGATGAGAGCAAAAGGTGTAGTACCGACATTAGCCGAAATTGCAGAACATTTTGGATATAAAAATCGCTCAACAGTTCAGCAGCATTTGCAGGCAATCGAGAAGAAGGGATACATTAAAAGGAATCCGAAACTCTCGCGTGGGATAGAACTTTTGCTGGAAGACAAATTTTTCATTCCGCGTCCTGTACTTGGCGAAGTTGCTGCAGGTAATCCGCTTACAATTTACCCGGATTCAATAGACACGGTTGAACTTCCTACAATTGCGCATATGCCTAAAGATTCTTTTCTATTAAAAGTAAAGGGTGATAGTTTAAAGGATGCCTATATTTTTACCGGTGATATTGTGATTGTAAATCCAAATTCTGAACCGGTAAACGGAAGAATCGTAGCGGCAGTCTTGGACGATGCGGCGGGTGGTAAAAAGATTTTATAAAAAAGCGGATTCAATTGAACTCCACTCGGAAAACCCGGAGTATGAACCGATTGTAATTGAAAAAGATTATTCGGGCTTTAAACTTGTTGGAGTAGTGGTCGGCATTTATCGAAGTATGGAAAAGAAAGTTGGATAATAAAATAAGTTCACGCAAAGCCCGCAAAGGAATTACCGCTGAGAACGCAAAGAAAGGGAGAACGAAATGACTGAAAATGAAATTTCTAACAAAGTTATTGGTGTTGCAATTGAATTGCATAAAAAACTAGGACCTGGATTATTAGAGTCAGTTTATGAGAATGCATTGGCGTATGATTTAAGAGAATTGGGTTTAAAAGTTGGACAACAAGTTTCAATGCCGTTTGAGTACAAGAAAGTGAAATTAGATGTTGGATACAGATTGGATTTATTAGTTGAAGATAAAGTAATCATTGAAATTAAATCAATTGAATTATTAGCTCCAGTTCATTATGCACAGTTATTAACATATTTAAAATTATCTAATTTAAAGTTGGGATTATTAATCAATTTTAATACAAAATTATTAAAAGATGGAATTCATAGATTAGTAAATAACTTATAGATTTAGCGATCTTTGCGTTATGACTTTTGCGGTCTTTGCGTGAAACAGAGGAATAACTAATGTTAAAAAAATATGTCTCATATCTTAAATCTCCAATTGGACAAATAAAAATAAAGGCTGATGATAACGCTGTTAACTCAATTCTTTTTGTTTTTGATGATACGAAAATGGAACCGGAAAACTCAAACAATATTGTCGAAAAATGTAAACAGCAGTTGAAAGAATATTTTGCCGGTAGAAGGAAAGAATTTGATGTTGAGATTCATCAAGAGGGAACAGAGTTCCAACAGAAAGTTTGGGCAGAATTGATAAAGATCCCATACGGTAAAACTGTTTCGTATAATGATATTGCAAAGAAAGTTGGCGGCAGAAACATGATGCGGGCAGTCGGCGCTGCTAACGGTAAAAATCAGATTTCTATTATCGTTCCGTGTCACAGAGTAATTGGGAGTGACGGCAAGCTGACCGGTTATGCCGGAGGAATGTGGCGTAAGGAATGGCTGTTAAAACATGAGGATAAATATTCCGGTGAGGAGAGACAGTTGGGATTTGAGTTCTAGCCACAGAGCTAATGTATTATAGGAGGACATAAATTTGTATATTGCTACACATTTTAAAAACTTCTGATTAAAATATGCGGACATTGACAGTAATTTTTTTAGCAGTATTTCTTTTCTCATGCACAACACAAAAAGAGAATGATATGCAGTCCATAGCTGAAAGATATGTAAAACTAGTTCTTAAAGTTGGTCAATATGACCCTGATGTTGTTGACGCTTATTACGGTCCGGATGATTGGAAACCGGCAGAATTGAATAAAGAAGAAAAGGCAAATTTCCCAAAAGATAAATTGACTAAGGAAAGTGAAGATTTAATCAAAGGTCTTTCCTCTATTGATGATAAGGACTTATCCGATTTGGAAAAGATGAGGAAAAATTTCCTTATCAAACAGTTGATAGCAATGAAAGCTAAGATTGCAATGATTGGTGGAAAGAAGTACAAATTTGATGAAGAGTCCAAACTGCTTTATGATGCTGTTGCACCTCATCATGAGCAGGCTTACTTTGCTGAGATACTCTCCGAGTTAGATAAACTATTGCCGGGCAAAGGCGATATTGCAAAAAGGTTTGAGAAATATAGAAAGCAGTTCATTATTCCAAAAGATTTGTTGGATACTGTTTTTACAACTGCAATTGCAGAAGGGAGAAGAAGAACTCTTGAGCATATCACTTTACCAAGCAATGAACATTTTGTTGTAGAGTATGTAAGCAACAAACCTTGGGGCGGTTATAACTGGTATAAGGGAAATAATTTTAGTGTCATTCAAGTGAATACTGATCTGCCAATTTATATTGATAGAGCAATCGACCTCGCTTGTCATGAAGGATATCCCGGGCATCATGTTTTTAATACTTTGCTTGAAACCAATTTGCTGAAAGGTAAAGGTTGGGTGGAATATTATGTTTATCCTTTGTTCAGTCCAATGTCGTTGATTGCAGAAGGGACAGCCAATTATGGAATTAAGGTTGCTTTCCCCGGTAAGAAAAGAGTAGAATATGAAAAGAAAGTTCTCTTCCCGCTTGCCGGTATTGACCCGGATAAAGCTGATAAGTACAATGAAATTTTGCATCTTGTAGAAAAACTTAACTTTGCTAGAAACGAAGGTGCAAGAAAATATTACGATGGTGAATTCAGCAGAGAGGAGTTGATAAATTGGCTGATGAAATATACTTTAGCTACAAAAGAGAGAGCGGCAAAGTCAGTGGACTTTATTAACAAATACGGCAGCTACATAATCAATTATAATTACGGGCAGGAACTGTGTAAAAATTATATTGAAAAACATGGAGGCACAGAAGATAATCCCTCAAAACGATGGGAGATATTTACTGAGTTGATATCGAATCCTTATACATCGTCGGATTTAAAATAGATCAAGTATGGTTTAACATGTAAAAAATAGAAACACCAAAAAACAATGAATAAATAACAAATAAAATCCAATATCAAAATTACAAAACTCAACATGGTTAAAGTTTTATCAATGTAATATTTTTGAGAAATTCATGTATTGTAATTTATTTGTCTTTTAAGATTTGTATTTTGAAATTTGTACCGAAGGAACAGTATGTATTACCAAAAAGAAGAAATAACATTCAAACCCAGAGCACGCGGGTTTCACTTAATTACTCACGAGATCATAAATCAAGTTCCGGAAATTGCAGATGTTAAAATTGGGATCGCCAATATCTTCATTAAACATACTTCCGCATCATTAACAATAAACGAAAATGTTTCATCCGATGTTTTGAGGGATATGGAACGTCACTTTAATAAAATAGTCCCCGAAAATGCGCCTTACTATGAACACACCTATGAAGGTGCAGATGATATGCCTGCGCATCTTAAGTCATCAATGCTTGGAACATCACTGACTATTCCCATAACTAATGGAGCGCTTAATCTCGGTACGTGGCAAGGAATTTATC
>JAADIB010000045.1 GCA_013151565.1 Chlorobiota bacterium | reverse complement strand
GCATAACCAACATTTGCAAAAGCATTATAATTGTCAGGTTTAATGATATATACAACAGCGGCGTATTGTAAACCGAGTCCTGTTATGTAGTCCAATATTCTGCCGTGATAAAGTTTGCCGTCAATTGTAGCAGATTTGAACAAAGCAAAACCTGAACAATGGAATAGCGCTGGAAAAACATTTGTTAGCTGAATTTCTTTTAAAGGCACACCGGATGTCTCAGCCATTCCCGCCATTTCTTCCTGAAACCGTTCCGGTATAAATGGTGATTCTCTTTTATAAGCATCTCTGAATGCATCAATGAACCATTCTTTTTTATCAATAGTATAAACCCAGCACATTGTGTAAAGTGTGGCATCTACCATCTTTCTGATCTCATCTTTCAGCAAAGCGCCTTCAGCCTGACCAATTTCCTTGTGCGTGCCTTTTGCTAGTAGGACTCTGTTCCCTTCATTATAAATCAGTTTCCCTTTTCCGTAGGTTTTTTCAATTCCGTCAACGGCTGGAGGTTCAATGTTTTCAAGCAGAATACCGCCTGTACGTAATGCCCCTCTATAAATCGCTGTATTTAATTCTGAAATTTCTACGTTAAGAACAGTTGCCTCACTGCCGATACGTAATGGTTTGGTCTTGAATGGTTCATTTAAAACTAATTTAACATTGATAGTATTTTTTTCATCATCGGAAATCAGACGAAAAGAATTTCCGTCCTCATCATCATACCAAAGCTGAAGATTTTTAGAACCGAGAGGAATTGAGATAACTTGATATTCAGTTCCATCTTTCTCTTTCTCGTCAAATGAACAATACAGAAACGACCAGATTGAGATCGCAGTTTTCTTGTACCAGCTTAAATTTGGAATTTCATTTGTTTGAGGATAATCGTTGAGTATCTTTCCAAGTAAATTGATTATGTCGAATTCAGTTTTATCATTACCCTTTCCATAAACAATCAAATCTGACTTACCGGAATTATTCTTCTTTGCCTGCTTCTGACTTGAAATTGAATACCCTTCCTTCTGACTTCCGTTATCAGCCGAACCTATAAATACTTGGGTTGAATCGCCTTGTCTAATTATTGAATAACGTGAATCGTTATAATAAACATCCGCGAGGAAATGATTTCCTCTTTTGTAAGAGAATCCTGCTGTGAGTGTATCCTTCTTATTACTTAGATTTATATTACCTTCAACGGAAAGAGTATATGAGTCATTTTCACTATTCAGTGCTTCAGTAACATTACTTACAAGAGAATAAACATCAATTGAGTTGCCTATTCTACTCCAAAAGATAATAATGAATAGAACAATAATTCCTGCAATAATTAATAATGCCTTTTTCATATTTTCCTCCGTATACTAACTTTATAATACTTCAGTGAAATGATTCAGATAATATTCATTCAGAATAATATTTTATCAGATACCGATCAAATCCTTTCTCTTTATTCTCGTTAATTTAAATAGTCGTTCATATTTACATGGATATATTCGCTGTTTGCCGCATCTGATAATCCATTGGCATAGGCAACCCACATTTCCAGTGTTGACGCATCATAAACAATATTCAAGAGATTTCCTCCCTTACTAGCAACCGATTTAGAAAGATTTATCATCTTTTCTGCATCGAACTTACCTTTGTTCAAATTCAAATTTGCATATGCAATATCATTATTCATTGTATAATAAATGCAGTTACTCATAACTTTTAGAGCAATTCCATTAGGTTTTTCATTATCTCTGTATATCGATAATTTAACATCGTCCGGAGTTGTAACAACCGCAATTGCCGCGCCCATCGATTCTTTTTTCCCATCACCGATATATAAAAAATATCTTTTTATAAGCTTTGCATTCTTGATCATATCTAAAGTTTCATCCAGATTATTTGAATCATACAAAATTGATCTGAAGAGAAGTGAAAAATGGATACCATCATAATTGTATGGATATTCTGACGAAGGAGAAGCGCCTTTTTCACCGAGAACAATACCCTTAGCATTCATTCCTGAATGTGATGCTATATAACCGGCAAATGAAGTCTGTATATGTGGAATACCTTCTTTTGGTTTGTACACAACAATCACAGGATAATCCTGTAGGTGTGCATTCATTGTGAAGTCTAAATTCCTAATCTGATAAAGGTCGCCGTTAGCTGTTGCATCACCCCAAACTGCGACACCGCTGCATGCATATGATGAAACAACCGGAATCATATGCGCTCTTCTTAATTGATCAAGCGGCAGTTCAGTACCGTCAGCAAGACCTTTTAATTCTTCGATAAATCGTTTATCGATGTAAGGCAGCATTTTGTTCCATGCGTCATCTAAAACAGCATCGGTCAGTGCAGCGTTGCTTTTCTGTGCTAAATCTAAAAAGCCAAGCATGCACTTTTTAGATTCTTCTTTTGTAGCTTGTCCTAGTTGGTATCCCATCTCGTACGGAGTACCACTCACTACAACAACAGGAATTTTAGTTGTACTATTCTCTACGTAAAAAACCTTTGCAGATTTACTGCTATGATTTTCAGTAGTTGTATCTCCTTTTTCACTACATGAGATAAAAAACACTAAAACGAGTAGTGAAATTAAAACTTTTTTGAGCATTATCTCCTCCCCAAAATGATAAAAAAAAAACGGGATCCATATTGAATGGAATCCCGATTTTTTAAATACTATACATATTCTTATTTAAGAAGCATCATTTTTCTTGTTTGAACAAAATTATTAGCTTCAATTCTGTAGAAATAAATTCCTGATCATTTGCGGCATTCCATGTTACTTCATGAACTCCGGCACTTAATTCACCATTAACTAATTCAGCAATAACCTGACCTAATGCATTTATTACTGTTAATTTTACATTTGAATTTACAGGTAACGCAAATTGAATGTTTGTTGACGGGTTAAATGGATTTGGATAGTTTGCCATCAATTCAAATTTGCTTGGTAGTTCAGGAGTTTCTTTTTCCACTTCTGTACCTGAGTCAGTTGTTCTAACGGTGATTTCATCAATTTCAATTTGATCAGTAGCTGCAGGATCAGAAGATAATAGAGCAAACTGCGAAAATGTACCGG
>JAADIB010000276.1 GCA_013151565.1 Chlorobiota bacterium | reverse complement strand
CCCGATATTAACAGCAATAACAACACAAATAATTATAAAAAAATCAACTAAGAAAAACCAATTCGTGGTCTGAAGAATAGGGAGTACTTTACATCGCATAGCTGCACACGTTAGGCGTAATTCCACATCAGAAACCAATTAGTTTCTCAAGCTAGCGACAATGTGGGTTTATAAAAATAAAGTGAAAAATGTTAAATTTGAGAAATACATAAACCACAGAATATCAATAGTAAAAATTGACGTTAGTCAAAATTCAAATAATGAAAAAAGGATTGTTAATAAATGACCTTGAATTAGGATATGCACCAATGAGTGCTTACGCTTTCCTAAACCTGATTGAAGATAAGGAATTCCCAAAGTATGTAGCAGACAGTCATTTATATATAATTGCTCAAAGAAGAGAACTGACTTTCAACAATTTTAGCTCTTACCAGAATAATGAAATAATAAGATTTGAGATAAAGCAAGAGAATAATACTGAATTGATTCATTGTAATATGCCTTTATTCCAAGAATATATTGCAACTGATAAGACTAAGGGAGTTGGCGTAAGACTTAAGAACCGAAATAACACAATCAAAAAGAAAAACACTCCTCCCTATAACGGAACACAAGGCATTACATTTCAAGAAATAAACTTGGAGACAAATGAGCGAAAACATTTAATATGGTTTTCACCTGAAAAACTTCTTGAAAATTATTGGAATGGACATATCGAATTAAACATAACTGGAGATATTAGAAAAATACTTGAATATAAAGTTCACTATGTTGGAAAATCAACTGAACAGAATATTTGTGCTAGATTATCGAACCATAAAACATTCCAAGAAATCTTAATAAATCAAGAACCATTAACCTATGGGAACATTCCGTCAAATGAAATAGTAATCTTATTATTTCGCATAAGTGATGTTAATACTATGACACGTTGGGGGGATGAATCAACTGGTGAAGAAGTTGAAAATTTTCTAAATAATTATAGGACACCAGACGATAGAACTATTTCACTAGATGCCGAGAAAGCACTAATTAAGCATTTACAACCAGAGTACAACAAAGTTTTGTATAAATCTTATCCTAAACGTGATGATTTATTAAACAAGGATGTTCATGATACTATTTTGTATGGCTTTGTTGACCCTATTACTCTTATTTATGAAGATGGTCAAATCAGAGGAAATGAAAACTTATATGAAAGAGATTACTTAACAATAGAAAAAAAATAAACTACGCCTAACAGCAGGGTATAACCCATGCCGCAAATCACGGTTTTATAAGAAAATGAACGATAAAATAAAAGTTGTAACTTTAAAGAAAATTTAGACAAGAAATTGCGGCACGTGCCATACCCCCACACGTCAGTCCGTCTAAAAACCTCTCTATATTTTGTTTGTCATCCCATTAATTGCTAAATTTCCGCTAAAGGTAAGCCTTTTTGCAGGAAGATTAAAAAAGCGGGATGAAAGATCTTTAAAAAATTGGCAAGCTTAAAATGGCCTGTTTTGCGTTTGAGAAGCTGACAATAATTACCAATCTCTAATTTTATCAATACCTCTACCTGTATATGATTTGATTAAATATAGTGCATCTTCAAAACTTCCGGCACTTCCAATTTCTTTAGAACTATCCGAAATGAAACCTACTTTTACTTTATAAACATAAAATTTACCTCTATATTCACTAACTTTAAAGAGGTTTTCTCCGCCTCCATTTGTTACTACCTTTTTTGTATTCATGATGAGTTACAAAATATTTAGTTTAGCTAAAATAACTCGTGCAGTTAAAAAAAAGTCGATCAAGTTATTTTTTATTTCTAATTACTTATTACCTTATTATCCGCTAGTCATATAATCCATAAATAGGTTATTTATTCACCAAGACCCAGAATAGCAGTACATACTCATTGTTTTATCCCTTTCAAACACCAGCTCCCAATACAGCACACCTAAAGCATAAAAAATTTTATCCTAAATTTTCCAGTAAACTGCCGTTGGAATTGGGTTTGTTGGGTATTTCTGTCACTTTCAGATTAGTTTTAACGCCCCAAAGTTAGGAATTTTTCGTAAAAATGTATTCTCCGGCAGTCTTTTTTCTCTTTGCCCAAATAAATAAGAGCTTATGGAACACTTTTCGGACAGAGAATTTAACAACTATTATTCGACGAAATGTTGATCTCCAAAAGTTTCAAACTGAAAATCAAGAAAAATACATCAGCATTAAAAATAGGGATTGAAGCCTTAGCTCCCCAAAGCTAAGTAACATAATGAACCTTATAGAACTGCCCACACAGCCCCCCTTCTCTCTGCACCCCGTCAGCCTCAACCCAAGCCGTCCTATCAAGAAGTTGATTATATTAGGTATTGATGATGATTACTAAAGTACTCCCTGTAAAATACTCGAATTCATCTGATTATCAATCAACCATCGTAAGTTAATAGTTATCATAAGCGGACTTGTCCGCCGTAGCCCGCAGAGACTCACAATTGAATAATACTGGAAAAATGAAAAGCCCGCCTTCGTATTTGCCTGACGCAAATACTTCGGCGGGCGGAGGCGGAGAGTGAGGGATTAACTTCGTTGATCCCGTTGGGTGGTGGTTCAAAGCAAAATCCCTGCTCGCTTCGCTCACTGGACTTTTGTTTTCAGGAACTTACAAAAGCAGAGCTTTTGACGTCTCTGAAAACAAAAATCCCGACCTTCCGGCCGGGATTTTGCTTTGCGGAGAGTGAGGGATTCGAACCCCCGGACCCGTGAAGGTCAACGGTTTTCAAGACCGCCGCATTCGACCACTCTGCCAACTCTCCACACTCTCCACTATTTCAATGGCAAAAACGATTTTCAAGACCGCCGCATTCTTCCATAGGAATTCCTTCGGAAGACCACTCTGCCAACTCTCCTTTGAGGCCGCAAAATTACACTTTTTTTCCTTTTTTAAAAATCCTGTAATATATTTTCCGCTGTTTATTCGCTGCCGGATTCTGCTGTGAAATAACCGGGAATAAGTTTATTTTTGCATGACTGAACCTAATTCTAATGTCCGAAACAGCAGTTGTCATTTTAAATTATAATGGGGTAGCATTTCTGAAAAAATACCTCCCCACGGTTATCCTGTACAGCGAAGGCGCTGAAATTGTTGTGGCTGACAATGCTTCCACAGATGAGTCGGTGGAATTTATGAAGCGTGAATTTCCTCAGGTCAGATTACTGGAGAATGAGGCGAATGCTGGATTTGCAGGCGGATATAACTGGGCATTGTCGCAGACAAAAGCAGACTATTATGTGCTGCTGAACTCGGATATCGAAGTAACGCCAAACTGGCTGCAACCAGTTATCGAACTGATGGAATCGGATAGAACTATTGCCGCCTGCCAGCCGAAGATTCGTTCGGTTTTCCAAAAGGATCATTTTGAGTATGCTGGTGCTTCCGGCGGATTTATTGACCAGTGGGGTTATCCGTTTTGCCGGGGACGTGTTTTTGAGGAGATAGAAAAAGACGAAGGTCAGTATGATGATGTGCGGGAAGTTTTCTGGGCTACCGGTGCCTGTTTGTTTGTAAGAGCCGATGTTTATCACAGACTGG
>JAADIB010000258.1 GCA_013151565.1 Chlorobiota bacterium | reverse complement strand
AAAATCTATTCAGCTAAGACCTGATTATATTTTTGGGTATGTAGTTTTAGGTTCTATTTTACAAAAACTTACTTGTGATAGCAGCGCAGTGAAATTTTATAAAAAAGCTATTTCACTTGATCCCAAGCAATTATTTTCAATTCTCAGTTTGAGTGAACAGTATTTAATTATGGGCAATATGTCCATGGCTGAAAAATATTTTCGTAAAGCAGAAACGATATCTCCTGACTGGTTTTTTGTCTTATTCTTAGGCGGACGTTTGGAACTGCTGAAAAAAAATTATAAGAAAGCGGATCAATATTTTAATAAGTATGAAGAAAAATATCAATCTGCGCGCGAGTATTTCCATGGGTATATACTTCTAAAACTTGGAGAAACAGCAGTAGGACAAGGAATAATCGATAATGAATTGAAAGAGTATTTAGAGTATGCAAAGTATCATCCTAAAGGTACAAGTAGAACAGAAAATGCAATAGCGGAGATATATGCTATAAACGGTGATAAAGAAAATGCTTTTAAATGGCTGAACAAAGCAATAAACAAGGGATGGATAGATTACCGATATAATTTAATTTATCCATATTTTAAAAGTGTAAAAAAAGAAAAACAATTTGATGATCTTATTATAAAGATGAAGACTAAAATTGATTCTATGAAAGCAATAATAATTGAGAGCGATCCGGACCCAGAATTTTGTGAATAATTAATTATGATTATCTGTTTAACTCCGAAAAGAATAAACTGTTTTTCATTGAACGATTTTAATGATAATTAGAAAAAATAGGAACGCTGATGATTATGATTATTAAGATAAATTATGATCTTAAAAAATCATAGTTATCATAATTATCTGTGATAATCTGTTTCATCAGCGTCCTCAGTGTTCTATTGGTTAAAAAGAAAGATCAATTTGCAGACTGATCCTGTTATCTAAATTCCCCGGAATTAAATTATAGCCGGAGCCTAAAAACTTTTCGTTGGGTTTGTACAGCTCGGAATATTTGAGAGAAAGTTGTAATACTTTCATTAGACGATATCTGAGCAACAGATACCACCTCATACCGGTACCAAATAGAGCTTGATTGTTCATCACTCCGGTTAAATCATTTTCAAATTCGTAAATCCTGGATGCATATGAATCGGTTTGAAAGAATATCACTCTTCCGTAAAGTGTTAGATCAATGGGGAGTCTAAGCTGAATATCCTGAAACAGTAAAAATCCGGTTTCACTTTTGGAAGTTTGATCTTGTGACAAGTAAAGTAGTTCCAATCTGCTTCTTAATCGTAATGACCTATTTACTTGAAGAGTAACTTCACCTCTGATCTTTTGGAGTTTTTGTGAGACCATTAAGTTCTCTTGCTCAACTATTTCCTGTATCTCTTTCCTTTCATCGAAATATCTAATATAAATATGGATGCCGTTTGAAAACCTTTTTGCATAACTAAGCGATAACTCGTCTCCATCACTTGGTAAAGGAAGATAAGCCGAAGGTTTAGGAAATTTGAATTGATCCAGATAGAAATTTATTTCACCAAATCCGGTTTTCCATTTGAATCCTGTGTAAATGCCAAACTCGTTATTCGTTGTTGATTTTTCACCGAATCCATTTGCATAGAAACTAAAATAATCTTTAGGATAATTTCTGACAATTGCAGTGATTATAAAATTTTTAACCAGCGCTATCTGAATTGTATTAATGCTGGCAAATGAATCATGAAAGTATGACAACTCGCCAATAATGAAAATATTCTTTATTGAAGCATCGTATGAAATTGATGCAAACTCAAATTTATTACTGTCAATTGACGAATAATTTTTCGGCTGGAAAGTATGATCGAAAGATTTCTGATAATATAGGACACCTAAATTCACCTTATTAAAAAAATTGTAGGATAAATTTGCTCCGTAAGTTTTATCTCGGATGCTGTTCACATTTAATAATTCACTTGCTGTTCGGTGAAAACCATTATTGTTAATTGCACTGAAAATTGATCCGGGATATAAAACGGCATCCAATGACAAACTTGAATAGAAAGCGGTAATAGATAGATCTCTAATTTTTGTGTTGACAGCGGCTCCTCTTAAGAAATTTGATTCTCCTGAACTTGTGTATGGAGAGATGTTCCTACTTCTTTTTATCACAGTATTCGTAGCATCGCTGCTCTTTGAAAATGAATAGGGCGACCACATCGAAAGTCCCTGTCCAAATTCAATTGTATAATCACCGAATATGATTTGTGTTGAAGGAATTATATCACGTATCAAAACATGAGCTGAGTAAAAATCCCAGTATGACATTTCACCGGCATCTTTTTCAATTAACCCGCCCATACTTATTTTCGGATTAACTTGAAACTTGACCCGGTTATATGCTTTGGTTGCCGAACCTGAATAAATAGTATCTATGAAACCTTTTCTATCTTGCATATCTTGTATAAATCTCGATCTGAACTTCAGTGAATATAGTCCAATAAAAGGAGTAGCGGAACCAGCAGAAGGTGGTTTAACTACAACGAAATATTTTAGAGTCTTGGAAAGGACTGAAGACAAACCGTCGATCATCTTAACTTCACTGGTAGAAAAGAATTTGCCATGTTTCTTTCTATAGTTAATAATATTATCGGCAGATTCAATATCCATAAAAGGGATACTCATTAATTCGGTTTCAGATGCCGTATTAATATTGACCGGGTTTTCAAGAAGCTGTTCAATAAGATCATATAACTGGGAATCCTCTTTCTCTATTGTCGCTTCGTCCAGGATATTATCCAAAATATATTCTACAGTTACAGTAGAATCTTGCTGTGAATAAAGTAGAGAGGAAAATATAAAACAGAACAAAAATAAGTTAATTATTTTATTCCCGGAATACACTGTTAATTTATTCCTAAGTAATTGCGTATCCTTCTGCTTCTCGATATGTCATCGCCAAATTGAATAATTACTTCAAACTGGTGAGTAAATCCGAGGTCCTGGTGATTGAATACGGCATAATTAATTTCGAACAGTGAATAATTTATCCCAACACCGGCTGAGAATGATGATGGCTCGTTCATAGCGCCAAGTCTTAAGTTAATATATCTAACAATTTCATAATCGATTCCAAACCTGATTGAAGCGTTCCTGTCAAGTTCTTTTTGTAGTGAGGCATTAAGCGAAACTGTTTCTAGTAGATCGTAACTTGTTCCCAGATCAATAACAACAGGTATCTGGTCTTTTTCATTTCCATAAGATGATCTCGTCACATTATCGATCATGAATCCGATGCGCCAGTTATTGGTAAGATAAGCAAGGGAGCTAATCGAAAAGCTTACCGCATCGTCAGTGCCGTATCCTTCTATCTTTAAGTTATGATATTTTGCCGTAACACCGAAAAAGAATTTATTGGATAAATTATAAGCATATGAGAGTAAAAAATTACTTTCACGGTATAATTCAAATCCGTAAGTTGTAAATGCAATTGAGAATGATCCGATGTTAGTCGGCTCGTGGTAAACAGCTGCGCCGTTTGCTAATTTGCTTAATCCAAAAGGAGAAGGAGAGTAGTAAATACCAATCTCTCTCCAGTTCTGCTGTGCAATTCCAGACGGATTATTGAAAATTGCAAAAACATCATTAGCAAGAGCCACAGATGAATGTGATAGGGCAATTTGTTTTGCACCTGGATTTATTTGTGCAGAACTATTAAATTGAATAACAAGTAGAATAATTATTGTGAATTTATATAAATTCATACTTTAATTGCCCAAATTTTAGATAAAAATATTCAATTATTTTGGTTAAGTCAATTTTTATTAACAATAAGAGCTGAAATATGAAAAAACTATTTGTAGTTTTATTTTTAGTAGTTACTTATTCATCAAGTTTTAGTCAAGAACTGCAGGCTACAGTTCAGGTAAATTTCGAACAACTGCAGACGGTTTATAAAGAAAATCTAGTTCCGTTCCAAGCGCAGATTGAAGAATATCTGAACAGTACAAAATTTACCGAGCAGAATTGGGAGTGGGATAAAATTCAATGTAGTTTCAATATATTTTTTACATCAGCATCATCGGAGACTAGTTACAAAGCTCAAGTTGTTATTACAAGTTCCAGACCAATTGAAGGTTCGGATGATAGAAGTTTAATGCTGAGTATAATGGATAACAAATGGGCCTTTATTTATGAGAAGAATCAAAGTATGTATTTCAACCCCACATATTTTGATCCTCTTTCAAGTTTCCTGGATTATTATGCGCTTCTTATAATAGCGATGGATTCCGATTCCTACGAACCTTTTGGCGGTAATTATGCTTTCCAAAAAGCGCTCCAAATTGCAGTTCAAGGAAGTTCCAGCGGTTATGCTGCTTCATGGTCGCTTAACTCCGACAACTATAATAAAAGAGGATTGGTTGAAGATGCAACAAGCGCTCAATTTCAAAAAATTAGACAGGATTTTTATGATTATCATTATAATGGTCTGGATGTCTTCAGTAAAGATAGACATGCAACGTACAACAATATTATAAAAATAATATATGATATTGCAGCGCTTAAGAAAACACTTAATCGTAGAAGTTCATACTTAACGGTATTCTTCGACGCAAAATCAGGAGAGATAACTAATTACTTAATGGATTACGAGGACCGGTCGATATTCAGTGTTCTCCAGAAAATAGATCCCGCACATACTACAAAATATCTTGAAGCACAGAATAGATAAAATCAAAAGCCAATCAGAAGATTGGCTTTTTTTAAGATCAATTTCTGACAATCAACTATCTCCAAGCAATAAAGATACAACCTTATTAAATGAGAAATATTCCTATCCAACTAGCTGACGAACTAAATTCAAGAGGGAGGTTATGGGTGTGACGAAGTATTACAACGAGAATAATTATTCAAATTATTTATTTCAAAATTATTTATCTTTTGTCATTCTAAAAAGATTGACAAAACATGTCCAAGACTCATGATCAAATATCCAAAAGGAAAGCAGAACATATTGACCTTTGTCTGAACGAAGATGTAGTATATCATAAGAGCAACGGATTAGAACAATTTGATTTTATACATGATGCTCTTACAGAAGTTTTAATTGATGAGATAAATTTCGAGACCAGGTTCGTAGGTAAGATTATTTCATATCCATTCATGATCTCATCTATAACGGGCGGTACGGAAAAGGCAAAATCATTAAATGAAAATTTAGCCATTGCTGCAAATGAATTTAATATACCTATTGGAGTTGGGAGTCAAAGACCTTTATTAGAAAGTTCTGAGCATCACGATACTTTCAAGATCGTGCGAGAAAGAGCGCCTAATGTTCCGGTGCTTAGTAACATTGGTGCAGCTCAGATTGTACAACTTGGTAATTTAACAAGTTTGTTGAAAATAATTGAAGCAATCTCTGCAGACGGTTTGATAATTCATCTCAATCCTTTACAAGAGCTTCTGCAGAAAGAAGGTGAAGTAAACTTCAAAGGTCTTCTGAACAAAATAAAAGAAATTAAGAATAATTTAAATATCCCAATTATCGTAAAAGAGGTTGGGAGCGGCATCAATCAGAATACAGCACGCAGACTTCTGGATATTGGAGTTGACGTTATTGATGTTGCCGGTTCCGGGGGAACAAGCTGGGCTGCAGTTGAATTATTAAGAAATCCGAAACTAGAAAATGATTATTTTAGAGAATGGGGATTAAGAACATCTTTTTGTGTGAAAGAAATTGCTAAGTTAAAAGACGAATATGATTTTACTCTTATCAGTTCGGGAGGTATTGATAATTTTGTTGATGCAGCAAAATCGTTAGCGCTGGGAGCGGATATGGTTGCATCGGCAAGGATTATGTTGAAAACTCTTGAACTAACCGGTGTCGAAGGAGTTATCAAACTAATTAAAGACTGGTTTAACGGAATTAGAAAGATCATGTTTCTGACAGGAAGTAAAAATATATTGGAACTTCAACAGAATAAAATTTTAAGAAAAGAGGAACTATTTTGAATCTTAAAGAAAGAGATAAGAAATTTCGGCAAGCATTTGATAAAGAGACGCAAAAGATTGATAAAAGACTTTCAAATTTATTAGTCGGGAGGAAGCCGGGATCACTTTATGATCCATGCGAATATGTATTGAGAAGCGGCGGGAAACATCTGCGAGGATATTTGGTTCTGCTTACTACAAAAGCAGTAGGAGGAAAATATTCGCAGTCTTATAATGCAGCGCTTTCTGTTGAAATACTTCATAGTTTTACACTTGTGCACGATGACATAATGGATAATGCCGATAAGAGAAGAGGACTTCCCGCCCTGCATGTTAAGTATGACATCGACACTGCAATACTAGCGGGTGACAGTTTAATTGCCGTTGCTTACAAGAATCTTCTTAAAGATTGTAAAAATAATATTGTTGATATTTTAAGCACATTCAACCAAAGTGTTATTGATGTCTGCGAAGGACAGAGTCTGGATAAGGAATTTGAAGAAAAGCGGAATGTTACAATTCCCGAATATATCGAGATGATAAATAAAAAAACCGGAGCGCTTATAAAAATGTGCTGCTCTATCGGAGCAAAAATCGGGGATGCAGAAAAGGGGCATATTAAAGCTCTGGAAAAATACGGTTATAATTTGGGGTTAGCTTTTCAACTTAAGGATGATCTTTTAGATATCATAGGAGACACAAAACATTTTGGAAAGAATGTTGGCGGTGATCTTATTGAAGGTAAAAAGACATATATGCTGCTCAAGGCTCTGGAGTTAGCCGATAAGAAGGATAAGATAGAATTGAACAAGATCATCAGAAACAGCGGTATAAAAAAATCAGAAATAAATAAGTACAAAGAACTTTATGAAAAATATGGTGTTTTTGATATTGCCTCGGAAGAAATAAAAAAATATACCGATCATGCCATCAAAGCGCTGGAAATAATTCCGGATTCAATAGAGAAGGAAAAACTAATTTGGGTAGCGAATTTAATGAGTGAAAGAAACAAGTAATGATAGAAAAGAAAGTTAAAATAATAAATAATGCCGGATTGCACACCAGACCGGCTGCAACAATTGTGAAGATCGCTTCAAAATATAAATCAGAATTTTTTATCTTCAAGGACGGTATGAATATCAACGGGAAAAGCATCATCGGAGTAATGACGCTTGCTGCTGCAAAGGGGAGTGAGTTGAAGCTGACCTTTGACGGTGAGGATGAAAAAGAAATGGCTGAAGAGATCTTGGATTATTTTAATAGGGGATTTGACGAATTATGAAATCGAAGGAAAAATCAAATGTGTATAAAGGTATTGCAGCCGCACCTGGTATAGCCATAAAGCCTGCATATCTTTTTAAAAAGGACATTGAGATAATCAACAACGAATCGATCGCTGATATTGAGGAAGCTATTTCGAGTTTTAATGAAGCGCTTGAAAAATCGAAGAATGAACTTGCAAAGGTATTCAGTTTAGCCGTTGATAAGTTAGGGGAAAAACGAGCTGCGTTATTCGAAGCACAAATTATGATCTTGGACGATCCGATTCTGATTGAGAAGATCGTAAGCCGTATAGCGGAAGAAAAAATGAATCCGGAATTCATTGTGAATGACGAAATATCTAAATATCAAGATTTGATGATATCATCACACGAACCTTATATGAAAGAAAGATCGCAGGATATTGAAGATATTAAAAATCGTATTATTAGGAATATAAGAAAGAAAAAATGGAAATCGAGAATTACCGAGGAAGTTATTGTTGTTTCAGAATCACTTACTCCTGCTGATACTGTACTTTTTTCGCGTATGAAGGTAGCCGGATATATAACAAATTTCGGCGGACTTACTTCTCATGCTGCAATTGTTGCACGTTCCCTTGACGTACCGGCTGTTGTTGGTGTTCACGATGCAACGGAAAATATTGATGATGACGATATTCTGATCATTGACGGGTTCAACGGAATCGTTATTGTAAATCCAACTGAAGAGCAATTAAATGAATACAAAGATAAACTCGAGAAATTACATCAGCTCGATAAAGAATTAGCAAAGCTAAAAGATAAAAAGGCAATTACAAAAGACGGCAAAGTAATTAATATTTTTGCTAATCTTGATTTAAGCGAGGAGTTGGAGATAATTATCCAAAATGGCGCCGAAGGTATTGGGTTAATGAGAACCGAACAAATATTTCAGGAGTATGAATCTTTTCCAAGTGAAGAGCAGCAGACAAAAGTATATACAGAATTTGCAGAGAAACTTTATCCGCTCCCTTTAACAATACGTGCTTTTGATATTGGCGGCGATAAAGTTCTTCCCGTTGATGTACAGGAACCGAATCCGATGCTTGGATGGAGAGGGATAAGATTCTTGTTGGATAATAAGGAACTTTTCCGATCACAAATTAGAGCAGTGTTGCGTGCGAGCAAACATAAAAATGTTAAGTTCATGATCCCTATGATCTCGTCATTTAGTGAGATCATTCGTGCTAATGAGATAATTCGAGAATGTAAGAGTGAGTTAACAGAAGAGAAAATAATATTCGATAATCAGATTGAGATTGGTATAATGATCGAAGTTCCTTCTGCCGCATTACTTATAAAAGATTTTGCAGCAGAAGTTGACTTTTTCAGCATTGGCACTAATGATCTGATTCAATATATGCTTGCTGTTGATAGAGGAAACGATATTGTAAATAGTCAATATCAAGAATTTCATCCAGCTATTATTCGAACGCTTGATTTCATAATTAAAGAAGCGAATAAAGCAGGAACTAGAGTTACATTGTGCGGTGAAATGGCGGCAGATTTTAGAGCTATTCCTCTGTTGGTTGGATTAGGGCTTGACTCGATCAGCGTCAGCGGGGCAGTGATACCTTATGCAAAAAGTATTATACGAAATTTGGATTATTCACAAATAAACGAATTTGTTGCCGATTGTTTGAAATGTAAGACTGAGCATGAGATACATGAAAAAGTAAATAAGTTTTACTTCAGTAATTTTGGTGATTCTTCACATGAATTTTATTCAAATTAAATAGTAAGAGGATCCCTCAAGAAGCCCAACTTTTGACATCCAGCTAGCAACTTCAGAAAAGTTGGGTTTCTGAAGTGTTTCAAACTATATATCAATGAGCCTCAAGCCAGTTATTACCTGTCCCCATATCAACAGAGATCGGGATGCTAAGCGGTAATGCTTCTTCCATAGATTTTTTGATTATCGGTTTAACGGTTTCCAATTCATTTTTATGAACATCAAAAACCAACTCATCATGGACTTGCAAAATCATTTTTGAATTTATACTTGCTTTATTAAATTCATCAAATACTTTTATCATTGCAAGTTTTATCATATCAGCTGCGGTGCCTTGAATCGGCATGTTGACCGCTACTCGTTCTTCAAACTGACGAACTGCTCGGTTCTTACTATTTATATTTCTTAAATACCTTCTTCTGCCAAGTAGAGTTTCAGCAAATCCATGCTCTTTAGCTTTGTTAATAGAATCCTCGATGAATGCTTTTACTTTATCAAATTTTTCAAAATAAGTATCTATAATATTCTGAGCTTCATTTCTTGGTAGTCCTAATCTATTTGCCAACCCGAATGCTCCGATGCCATAGAGTATTCCAAAATTAACTTCCTTTGCTTTACGTCTCATATCCGGTGTAACATCATCCGGATTAACGCCAAAGACCAGTGCAGCAGTACTTCTGTGAATATCCTCGCCTTTCTCAAATGCTTCAATCAAAGTTTCATCGCCGCTTATACTAGCCATAATTCTTAATTCAATTTGGCTGTAGTCAGAACTCAAAATGATATAATCCTTATTGCGAGCAGTGAAGGCAGCTCTTATCTTTTTACCGAGTTCTGTTCTAATAGGGATATTCTGCAAATTCGGATTTAAACTTGAAAGTCTCCCGGTTGAAGCAACAGTCTGATTGAATGAAGTATGCAACCGCTTTGTTCTGGGGTTGACTAATTTAGGTAAAGCATCCGCATAGGTAGATTTCAATTTTGTAGCTTGCCGATATTCCAGAAGATAATCGATGATCTCATTCTGTCCTTTTAGAGCTTCAAGTGAGCCTGCATCGGTAGAAAAGCCTGTTTTAGTTTTTTTAGTTGGAGTAAGTCCAAGTTTGTCGAATAAAATATATTGCAACTGCTTTGGAGAATTGATATTGAAAGATTCGCCGGCAATTTCAAAAATACGACTTGTGTATGAATCCATTGCGATGCGTAGTTCTTTGCTGAACTTCTGTAATGCTTTAATATCAAGGTTAACGCCGGTTCGTTCCATATCCTCAAGCACTGGTACAAGGGGGAATTCGACTTCGTATGCAATTTTATCCTGCTTCTTTTCTTTTAACTCTTTATCAAAGATCTTGTATAAGCGGTATGTGATGTCGGAATCTTCACAAGCATAATCTTTAAGTTTATCAATTTCCACATCAAATATCAGATCGGGGTTTTTGTCTTTCCCAATCAATTCCGAAATAGGAATAGGAGTATAGTCGAGATATGTATCAGCCAGTGCATCCATCCCATGCCGCTGATCGGGATCGAGGATATAGCTTGCCAGCATAGTGTCGAAATAAAAATTATTAACATCTATTCCGTTTGTTCGCAATACGGCTATATCGTACTTTCCATTCTGACAAACTTTTTTAACTTTCTTATTCTCAAAGACAGGTTTAAATATATCTACGAATTTATAAATATCAATTCTGTCAGAAAGATCGCGCTGGAAAAGACTATCCGATTCAACAAAAGGATTTATCGGGACAAAAAACGCTTTGCCTTCTTCAATTGTAAAAGACGCGCCAGCCAATTTAACATCGAACACGTTAAGTGAGTTTGTCTCCGTATCAAAGACAAACAATTCAGAATCAAGAAGAAGTTTAACCAATTCTTCAGCTTCCTTTTCTGTTGATACCAATTTATAATCAACATTCGATGGATCAAATTTATAATTTTCCGTTTCATCATCGGCTGCTGTTTCATCTTCACTGCCGAACAGTTTATTAAATTTTTGAGTGATGCTTTTCAGATCCAAATCTTTAAGAATGTTATTTATTTTTTCCAGATCAGGTTTTATGAATAAAGTATCTTCAAGATTGAAATCAATCGGGACATCAGTTTTAATAGTCGCTAAAGTTTTCGAGAGAAATGCATTGTCCTTACTATCAAGGAGTTTCCTCTTTACACTATCACTTTTGATGTTTTCAATATTATCATAAATCTTTTCTATAGTTCCGTATTGAGCGATCAGTGGTGTCGCAGTTTTAGGACCAATACCGGCAACACCAGGAATATCATCAGAAGAATCACCGACAAGCGCTAGGTAGTCAACCATATACTTCGGCTCAAAACCCATGTCATGAATAGCTTTCTCCTTATCAATTATCATCACATCATCAGCGGTCTTACCAGGTTTAATGATTTTCGATTTATCCGTTATAAGCTGTATGTAATCCTTATCGGGTGTAATTGCAAAAGACTCAATTCCAAGTTCTTCGGTCTTCTTCAAAACAGTTCCAATAATATCATCCGCCTCATAACCTGGCATAATAAACAAAGGAACATTCAACGCTTCAATTATTTCGTACATTCTCTTGATCTGCGGGATCATATCTTCAGGCATAACTTCACGTGAAGATTTATATCCTTCATAAATTTCATGACGAAAAGTTTTTTCTTTTGAATCGGTAGCTATAGCCAGATACTTTGGTTTTGTATCTTCAATAATTTTTATTAACTGTGTCATAAATCCATAAATAGCAGAAGTCGGTTCACCTTTCGAGGAAACTAACGGTCTATTAATAAATGCAAAGTAAGCTTTATAGGCAATTGCCATTGCATCAACAATCACAAATCGGTTTTGTCTTTTATTCATAAATCCCTATTTTAAATTAAAATTATAAATCTTATTCACTAACAATCTATCTATTTATTATAATCTTTCCAAGAGAGAGTGTTATAAAAATTATTGAAGGAACTTTTGCTCTATGAAAAGAATAACTAATTACACCTTACTGATCTTAATTATCTTATCAAGTATATTACTTTCTCAAGAGAAGTATGACACACTTTATATTGCATCGTGGAATTTGGAAAATTTATTTGATGCGGTCGATGATCCTAATAAGAGAGATGAAGAATTCCTGCCGGAAGGGAGACGAGAATGGACTCAGGAAAGGATCGATACAAAACTCGAACATCTGGCAAAAGTGATTTCTGCAATGAATGACGGCAAAGGTCCATCTATTCTTGGTGTGACCGAAGTTGAGCACCGCTATCTTTTAGATACACTGCTTGCAAGATATTTTAAGAATAAAAATTATAAAATTGCCTATGCCGAATCACCGGATAAAAGAGGAATTGATAACGGACTAATTTACGACTCAGATATTTTCTTATTAAATTATATTGATACGCTGAGAGTTAATTTAGACAGCGGTTATCCAACCAGATATGTTTTTCAAGTTAACCTGACTTTTAAAAACGGGACAAATATTAATGTGTTTGTTGATCATTGGCCTTCGAGAGCTGGCGGTGAGGAGAGGTCCAAACCAAATAGGGCTAAAGCAGCGAGCGTTTTAAGAGAAAGGGTTGATAAACTATTAAATGAAAATAACAACTCCATAGTAATTGCCTTAGGTGATTTTAACGATGAACCAAACAACAGATCTATCAGTGAAATTTTAGGCGCAAGATTTTTTGAGTGCGGTGAAGATATTAATACTGGGTCTCTCTATAATTTAGCGTCAAAATTATTTGAAGAAGGTGGAGGCACATATTTATACCGCGGTGACTGGAATATGTTGGATCAAATAATCGTTTCCGGTTCGGCAATATCCGACAGCAAATTTCATTATTTGTGTAATTCATTTGAATTATTCAAACCTAATTTCATGCTTACCAAGAGCGGTAAATATAAAGGCGCTGCAACTCCGACATTTGGCGGGAGTAAATATTTAGGAGGTTACAGCGATCATATACCTGTGGGTGCAAAATTTATAGCGAGAAATAAATGAAGAGGATATTGATCTTATTTGGTGCCACAGGCAATTTAGGGAAAGAAATTTTACCGGAGTTAAAGAACGGTATATACGATGAATATTATCTCTTCGGTCGAAACATTAGTGAAAGTTCAAAAGGAAATATCCATTTTTTAAATGTTGGTGATCTAACTAATGAAAAAGATGTAGAAGAGGCATTCAGCAAAATAAAATATTCTTCCGAGGATATATTATTTCTGCTTTCAACTATCGGTGGATTTTTAGGCGGACAGACAATTGATGAAATTAAGTATTCAGATTGGCGGAAGATAATTGATTTGAATTTAAATACATCTTTTTTGATTGCAAAGCACTTTATTAAAATTATAAAAAAAGCTAATGAGGGATCGATTTGTTTTATAAGTGCTAAAACCGGACTTTCCCCCGAAGCTAGAAAGTCAGTTTATGGTTTAACAAAAAGCGGCTTGAATTATTTTATTCAAACGCTGGCACTGGAAGGGAAGGAGTATGGAATGACAGCAAATGCAATTGCGCCTTATATTATTGATTCTGAAGAGAATAGGAAGTGGGTGAAAGAGTTAAATGATTTAGTTCGTCCAGAAGACATAGGCAAATTTGTAAATCAAATATTTAATAGTTATACCTTTGTTACTGGAAATATATTTGTATTACCAGGAACTATAAAAAGAAATAGGAAAATTTGACATAAATAAAATGTTGACTTTCTCTGTTATTTGAATAATATTAACGAATACGATTTCAATAATTTATAATAGTCATTATATTTAATTTAATTAACAATAAAAACTTAGGAGGTTATCTCTTATGCTATTCTCAGAAATCTTAGGTTCTTTCACCTATCTAATAGCACAAGCAGGGGACGCTGGTGTTCTCACTTATTTGCAAGAAAAATTCAACGCTGGTGGTGTCTTTATGTGGCCGATCCTTGCATCTCTCGTAGTTGGTTTAGGATTTGCATTTGCAAAAATCTGGACATTAAACAGAGCAAGCGTTAATACTAAGAAGTTTATAATCGAAGTGAAAGACGCACTGCAAAAAGGCGGAGTTGAAGAAGCGATGAAAGTTTGTGAAAATTCACGTGGTTCTGTTGCTTCAGTTTTTCATGCCGGTTTATTAAGAGCTGATGAAGGCGTTGATGCTGCTGAAAAAGCTATCATGGCTTACGGTGCAATTGAAATGGGATTCCTTGAAAAAGGGATGATTTGGGTTTCACTTTTTATTTCACTAGCTCCTATGCTTGGTTTTACCGGAACGGTACAAGGTATGGTTGAAGCATTCGACTCAATTGCTGCTTCTGCCCAGATGTCACCTTCTGTTGTTGCTGCTCCTATTGCTATAGCATTATTAACAACTCTTTTTGGTCTTGTTACTGCTATGATTTTACAAGTATTCTATAATTATCTGATATCTAAAATTGATAAGATAGTTGCTGATATGGAAGAAAGTTCAATTGAATTGATTGATGCCTTGTATGAAATAAGTAAAAAATAAGAAAAATAAAGAGTATTGAAATGGTTCAGATAAAAAAGAAAAAGGGAAGAGATGCTAAAATTCCGGATGCCGGAATGTCGGATATCGTATTCCTACTTCTATTATTCTTTCTTGTATCAACAACTATAGATGTTGATACTGGAATTGGTTTAAGTTTACCGGAATACATACCTCCTGAAGAGCAAGTATTTGTTCCGTTATCAAAGGATAGATTAGCTGCTCTTAACATTAATGAAAATGGTGATGTACTATTAGATGGTAAGGTTATTGCTATTCCTCAAATACAGGAAACACTTATTCCGAGAATAGAAAGTAAAATCGATTTACCAAAAAATAAGAAGTTAGTGATTTCAGTTAAAACTGCTCGTAAAACTAACTACAATCTTTATATTCAAGCTCTTGATCAGATTAAAGGAGCTTATGCTACGGTTCGAAAAGCTTATGCACAAACTCATTTTGGTAAAAAATTGTATGAGCTTGATAAAGAAGAGAATAAGGAATTGAAAAATAAAATCCCTATTATCATCTCTATTGCTGAACCCGAAAGAATTAAATAAAATGATTAATAGGTAAGCTTATGAAATTCGAAAAAAAGAGATCTTCAGTTAAACAAGAGATACCTACTTCATCGATGCCGGATATTATATTCATGCTCTTGTTATTCTTTATGGTTGCTACTACTTTGAAAGAAGTCGAAGTATATGTTAAGTATAGATTACCGGAAGCTAAGGCTATTGAAAAAATAGAGAATAAAAGATTGATATCATATATCTGGGTTGGAAAAAGTGGAAGAATTCAGTTGAATGATGCAATTGTTCAAGTTGGAGATATACAAGATATTATGTATAAAAAGAGAACTGAATTACCTAACGTGATCGTATCGTTAAGGATTGATAAAGGATCCGATATGGGAATAGTGAACGATATTCAGCAAGCTCTTAGAAAAGCTGACGCAAGAAGAATTAACTATTCTGCTATGCTGAAGCAATAACTACAAGTTATTGGTTATGCAGGCAGGTTATTTAGTTATGACCTGCCTTTTTTTTTGGGGAGATTAAAAAATGAGTTTAAAAGAAAAGATAAGTAATGACCTGAAAACTGCAATGAAGTCAGGCGATAAGATCAGGCTGGCAACTATACGCTCGCTGCGTGCATTAATTCTTGATTTTGAAAAAAGCGGTGTTGGGCGTGAACAAACAGAAGAAGAGGAGATAGCACTTCTTACAAGCGCTGCAAAAAAAAGAAAAGAATCTATAGAACAGTTCCGTAATGCCGGAAGAAATGAATTAGCGGAAAAGGAAGAAGCGGAATTAAAGATAATCAATGAATATCTTCCAAAGCAGCTTACAGACGAAGAACTTTTAGAGGAAATATCTTCTTTGGCTAAAGAGATCGGGGCAAAGGAGAAATCGGATTTCCCTAAACTCATGCCATTAGCAATTAAGAATTTCAAAGGTAAAGCTGACGGCAAAAAAATTAAAGAAATTGTTGATAACATTTTAA
>JAADIB010000264.1 GCA_013151565.1 Chlorobiota bacterium | reverse complement strand
TAACGCCGAAGGGGACTTATAAGAGAAGAGTGATTGAAAAAAACTTTTCCGAAATGATCGAAGAAATGTATGTAAAAACTCATACAACAATTAATGTCGGAACATTGGCAGTTAAAGTTCCTAACTGGTTCCTAAGAGAAAAAGCTTGTCTCAGTGGTGACATTGTGGCGATGGGTAATGATCTTGTTATTCCGAAGCTGAGCAAGTTGATAAAGATTGAAGTACTCGATGAGGAAAAGAAGATCATCAAAATTGGAGGCTATGTTTATCAGCTTCATAAAACTCAATTGGATCTGCAGCCGCTTTTAACTAATGCATCGCTGTGGATAGGGAATAAGGAATTAGTTGATTTTACTAGCGATTCAATAATCCAATGGACAAGAAAGATCATTAATGATGACGACCTTTCGTTCATTGATTCGTTTGATGTTGTTGTGAGCGGTGAAGAAGCGGCAAACGATCTCCAGAAATATATTGACGCAGGTGAGGATTCGTTGTTCGGGCTGCACAAAGCATTGCTGCTGCTTCAGTCCGATTCATTTAAGTACGCAGAAAAAGCGATTGAATATTTGATGTTTATTCTTCAAGACGCTTCGTCAACCAATTATTCCTTGGCAAGAATAACTTTGACACGCCCGAATGTTACAAAACTCCTACTAAAGACCAGAAGAGAGCTATTTAAACTGTTCATAAAATTCAGTTCAGGATTTTCACTTTACGAAATGTTCAATCTTTATCTGGATTATGACTGCGGTCTCATTGATGATGAAGTAATTACAACAGTGATCGAAAATGTTAAAAAGGAGCAGTTTGTTCTTCTGATCGAGTCTCTTTTAAGCGGCAGAATTGAGAAGTACCGTGCAGCGGATGATATTTATAAAACGTGTTATCCAAGTGTCTTGAAAATGATAAGTGAATTTGGAATATTACATCCAACCACTTACGTTAAACTTCGTGAAATACTAGTTCGCATCCAACTGCAGGAAGAAGATTCCAGTCTTGGCAGATTAGCATGGGAAACCCGCAACAATCTTAGAAAGGGATTCCGGGAATGGCTCGGTGAGAATCAGAAGATTGCTGTTGATATGGAAACCGGCGACGAGTACATGTGGAAGGATGTGATTATTCTCGAAGAGGATATTGATCCTGCCGATAAGAAAACTTTGTTCAATGCAGTTTCAAGATCTCCTTTGCTGCGTGAGGCAATATTTTTGTTTTCAGGAGGTAAGTTAATTCGTCTTTCAAGCATATTACCTAGCGGTGTGTGGATAAGTTTTGTTAGAAAGTACCACGACAAGAGTCTCTTCAGAGTTTCGGTGCAGACAAGGCTGTACGGCTCTTTTGATATAGTTCTTGCCATAAATACCAATCGTGATGATCAGAGTATTTTTAAGGAAATAAATTGGCTTATCATGGCTGGCTCGGAAGTGGTTGCAAAAGATCTTGTTGAAGACTTCGGCGGTTATTGGGGCGAATACAAAGTATGGTCGAGTAAGTACAACTTAGGTGATAACGTTGAGAGAGTTATAAAACGTGAAGTAAGAAAGAGCGATGAGCTTGCCGAAGAAAGATTAAAAATGCTCTGGCCGTTCTTTGTCTGGAATGCAGCTATTGCATATATCAATTTCTGGAAATTGACTGGCAAAAAATTTATCTTAGCTGATGCAACGACTCATAACTTTATAATCCCGTCACACGATTATCAAACCGGGACAAAAATACTTTCTCTTTCGGAGTCAATTCCTCATACAACAATTTTGGATCTGATAAATAAGTTCTACGAAGATTTTGTTGAAAAAAGTATCCGGGAATTTCCATTCCTCGAGAATAAAAATGTGTGGAATTATATTCTATCCGGAATTATTGAAGGAATTGGTGAAAGTGATGGAATGGAACTGCTAAAGGAATTTAGAGATGAAATTGCAGATCAGAAGAATAAAAGCGGTTCTCAAGCAAGCGCAGTTGAAGAGTTCATCGATATCCTGATGAAAGGTCAGTTCCTGCCTAAGCGGTTGTATTTTGCTACAAAGCGATTCCATAGATGGTTCAAACTCAATAGTGAAGCGGCTTTCAGCGCGCAAGCGGAAATGCTATTAGAACTTTACAGCACTTATCGGCTTGATGAACTTGAGAAAACATATCCGGAAGTCAGAACCAGATTTTTCCTTGAGACCGGTTTATTGGATTCCAGTGAATCAACTAAGGAAGTGTTGAATGAAATAGCAGTAAGATTTCATGAACATGATCTTGAAAAAGAGGAAATGCTTCAGCATATATCTCAACTCCAGGATGAATATGAATTATCGGAAAAAGAGAAATATTTCTTAGCACGACTGAGTTTCCCGCATCTTAAACCTACTGTATCGGCAGATTTCATGACGGTCAAAACAGACGTTTCAAAAGGCGCCAACTTGGTAATTCAACTGAATGATTATGATGGGATCCCGTTCTTCATCAGACACCCGGTAACACCTAAGGAGATATCTCGTCTGCACAATTTATTTATTGATGCGAACTTGCTTGTAAGTTTTCAGAATAGGCACAATTTCCTTGTAGCAATTTCGGAAAGGGGATTTATAATCGGCGGACTTTTTTACTTCCTATCCGATAAAGATACTGTCCACATGGAAAAGATCGTTGTGTCGAATCATTACCGCAGAAAAGGGATAAGCGATATGCTGATGAATGAATTTTTTGAGAGGATGAAAAGTGACGGTATTAAATATGTTACCACCGGATTTTTCAGACCCGAATATTTTTATAGATTCGGATTTAAAGTAGAGAAAAAATATTCCGGGCTAGTCAAAAAGTTGGTTGATACAAAAGAGCAATAAATTTTGAATTAATTTAGTTCTCTAAAATCCGTGTAAATCGGTCTAATCCGTTTTATCAGCGTGCTATGACGTATGATAAAACCGGAAAAATTAGTTTAAATATTAAAAAACAAAAAATAATTCGTAATAGTTCAATTAAACTATAGAGAATAAAATAATTTTTATTATTTTTGACAAACAATTTAAACTTCACTAGCAAGACCATACATTATGAATTACAAGAAAAAAGCAAAGTACATTTTTATAACAGGCGGTGTTGTGTCATCGCTTGGCAAGGGAATAACAGCATCATCTTTGGGATTATTACTAAAGTCTAGGGGATATAGTGTTACTATCCAAAAGTTTGATCCTTATATAAATGTTGATCCCGGAACTATGAGCCCTTTCCAGCATGGTGAAGTTTACGTAACTGATGACGGCGCTGAGACCGATTTGGATCTTGGACATTACGAGAGATTCCTCGATGTGAATATGTCTAAGGCGAACAATACAACAACGGGACAAGTATATCACGAAGTTATATCGAAAGAGAGACGCGGCGATTATCTAGGAGCAACAGTTCAAGTGATTCCCCATATCACTGATGAAATTAAACGTAGAATGCGGCTGCTTGAAAAAACAAATAAGTACGATATTATTATCACGGAAATTGGCGGTACTGTTGGGGATATTGAAAGTTTACCCTTTATGGAATCAATACGTCAATTGATGGTGGAACTGGGAAGGAAGAACGCATTGTCTATC
>JAADIB010000290.1 GCA_013151565.1 Chlorobiota bacterium | reverse complement strand
CTTACGGGAGAAGTTGTTCCCAACCCTTACAATGTTGCTCATATAGTTCCAAGATTTGCCGGTATTGTAAAAGTTGTTTATAAAAAAATAGGAGATAAAGTAAAAAAAGGAGACATAATTGCAGTAATAGAAAGCAACGAATCTCTTGTACAGTATGATGTAAAATCATTAATCAATGGAACTATTTTGGAATTGCATATGACCCCCGGTGAACTTATCGGTGACGAAAAGCATATTGTTACGATTGCAAATCTTAAGAATGTATGGGCTGAATTGAATGTTTATCAGAAGGATCTTGGTGATGTAAAAGTTGGGCAAAAGGTTGAGATCACTTCTCCTCATAGCAAAACTCTTCTTAAAGGAAAACTATTTTATATAAGTCCGATTGTAGATGAGGCGACAAGAACCGCAGTTGCAAGAGTAAAACTTGATAATACCAAAGGAATATGGAAACCGGGAATGTTCGTTTCTGCAAGAGTCTTTACTTCCTCTAAAACAGTTGATATTGCCGTACCAAAAAATGCGGTACAAATATTGGATGAACAAAAAATTGTTTTTGTTAAATCGGAAAAAGGATTTGGACCTCAGGTAGTTACCATTGGTATTGAAAATAGTAAATCTGTTGAAATACTAGATGGCTTGCACGTAGGTGATAAGTATGTGGCTAAAGGAGCATACACATTTAAATCGGAAATATTAAAAGAGTCGTTCGGCGGTGACGAACACTAAGACGGAGGAAAACTATGAACAAATTAATAGATTTTGTGTTGAAAAACCGTCTGCTTGTAATAGTTTTAGGGCTATTTGTAGTTGCCGGCGGTTATTTTAGTTATAAACAGTTACCTATTGATGCATTCCCGGATGTATCGCCTGCATTGGTTCAGGTCTTTACTCAAACTGAAGGCTTAGCCCCTGAAGAGGTTGAAAAGTATGTTACTTTTCCGGTAGAAGTGGCAATGAACGGACTTCCGAATTTGAAATCGATTCGATCGGTTTCTAACTTCGGTCTATCCGTTGTAAATGTTTATTTTGAAGACGGAACGGATATTTACTTTGCACGGCAAATAGTTAACGAAAGACTTACGGAAGCACGCGAGCAAATACCGGAAGGATTCGGCGACCCGCAGATGGGTCCAATATCAACCGGGATGGGATTGATATTATTTTATTACTTGGAAGATGAAACCGGTAAATACACATTGGAAGAACTGAGAACTATTCAGGATTGGCTGATCAAATTCCAATTGCAGACCGTTCCCGGTGTAACTGAAGTGCTAGGTATCGGCGGATGGGAAAAACAATTCCATGTTGTTGTTGACCCAAATGCACTTCTGAGGTATGATCTTTCTGTAAACGATATTGTTGAGATAGTGAAGAAAAACAATCTTAACGTAGGAGCGTCTTTTATCAAAAGAGATGCTGAGGAATTTCTTGTACGTTCAATCGGACTTGCCACAAAAATACAAGACTTGGAGAATATCGTTGTTAAATCTGTGGATGGTACCCCTGTTTATTTGAGGGAGATCGCTGATATTAAAATAGGCGGAGCAGTTAGACGTGGAATTCAAACACGTAATGGCATTGAAGAAGTTGTTGCTGGAATGGTTGTAAAATTGTACGGGACAAATTCTTCAACCGTAATTGGTTCCGTAGAACAGAAAATGATAGAGATCAATAAAACTCTGCCCGAAGGAATTAGTCTGGTTCCCTATTACGAACAGAAAACACTTGTTGAATCAGCCGTTAAAACGGTAACCGATGCACTAATACAAGGGATTATTCTTGTTACATTGATACTTATGCTATTTATGGGTTCTCTCCGTCCGAGCATTGTTGTGGCGCTCTCTATTCCGTTTTCCATAATGGTTGCTTTTATTGGAATGCAATATCTGGGTCTATCGATTAACTTGATGTCCTTTGGCGGATTGGCGATTGCTATCGGTATGATGGTTGATGCAAGTATAGTGCTTGTGGAAAACATTGATAGACTAAAAAGAAAACATATCGACGAACCTTTCATGCTGGTTGTATCAAAAGCAAGTAAGGAAGTTCTGCGTCCGATAATTTTTGCGATAATAATTATTATCACAGTATTCATTCCACTTTTTACCCTTCATGGTGTGGAGGGGAAAACGTTCAAACCGCTTGCATTTACTATTGCATTGGCAATGGTCGGTTCTTTAATTTTCGCTGTACTGATTGCGCCCGTTCTTTCGTCATTTTTTCTTAAAACAAAAAAGAAAAAGAATAAAAGAAAAGAACATGATGACATTTGGATTGTCCGTGCTCTAATTAAAATATATTCTCCTTTCGTAAAATTCTTTGTGAAGAACAGATTTGCGGCAATTATTATTTCAATATTGCTCTTGATTGCAGGTGCGTTTGTTTATCCGAAACTCGGTTCAGAATTTACACCTACACTCCAAGAAGGAACGCTGATTGTCCGTCTTTCAATGGCTCCGTCAATTTCTCTTGAAGAAAGCAAAAGGATAACTCTAATTGCCGAAAAGCGTGTGATGAGAGTTCCCGAAGTGCGGGGAACAGTAACAAGGATCGGGCGCGGCGAAGTAGGTGCACATACAGATCCGATTAACAGTGCTGAGATGTACATTCTGCTGAAACCGGAAGACGATTGGCGAGCGGGTCTTAACCAGGAAGGTATTGAATTGAAAATTCGTGAAGAAGTTGAAGGAATGCCGGGGGTGCTTCTCAACTTTACTCAGCCGATCAGGATGACAGTTGATGAATTGCTCGAGGGAGTTAGAGCTGAACTGGCAGTAAAATTATTCGGTGATGATCTTGGACAGTTGAAGAAAAAAGCAGAAGAAATCTCCTCTCTTTTCTCTTTTAAGAGAGATCAGAGGTGCTGCCGATATTCAAGTGGATCAAGTTAGCGGGAAACCGCAATTGAAGATAACAGTAGATAGACATTCGATTGCAAGATATGGACTGAATTTATCCGATGTACAGCAGGTGATTCGTACTGCAATAGGTGGTGAAACCGCCGGACAAATATTCGAAGGAATTAGGCGTTTTGATATTTTCGTTCGTTTTGCTCCGGAGTTCAGAAGTGACAAACAAGCGATTTCAAATCTGTTGATATCTTCTCCAAACGGATTACAAGTTCCATTAAGTCAAGTAGCAACTATCGAAGAAATAGAAGGACCGCGTCAGATCACGCGTGAACAGAATCAAAGATTCATTACAATCCAATGTAATGTGATCGGAAGAGATATCGGTTCATTCGTTGAGGAAAGTCAAGCTGCCATTGATGCAAATGTTGCTTTGCCAGTTGGCTACTATACAGTCTGGGGCGGGCAATTCAGGCTGCAGCAGGAAGCGAATAAAAGATTTGCAATTGTAATTCCGATTACTCTTTTATTGATATTCTTTTTATTATTTTCTAGTTTCAATTCGCTTAAAAACTCAATGCTTATTCTTCTTAATA
>JAADIB010000339.1 GCA_013151565.1 Chlorobiota bacterium | reverse complement strand
CTTTGTTTCTTGCAAGAATGTAATTGTGTCGTTTTCTAACAAGAAGTTGAAGGAAATTTCTGGTAATTCAACCCCCAATGAGTCATATAAATGACTTGGCTTGTTGGATATCTTTTTGTAATAAGAAAGCAACCCTTCATTATCATACCGCCAAAGTAAATGAATATTGTTTTTTTTATCGATAGCAGAATGAGTATGATAAAGACTGTTGTTAAAATTTGATAAAAGTGTCGAATCGATGAATGTAATAGTATCATTAATAGAAGTGCAAGTACCAAGTACTAGATTATGTGCTCCAAATCCGCTAGTATTATCATATGATAATACGAGTAGTTTATCATCATTAGTAAGGAATGAATTAAAGAACCTTCTATTATCAGCATAGCTTGTATTCAGTAATTTTTCACCATTTGGAGACATAAGATAAATTTCAAAGGGAGAACTTAGATTTGTTACTACAAAAACAAAAAGATTATTATCACTTCTTGGATGAATTTTAGGTGGAAAAAACTGTAACCCATTTGCTTGAAAACCCTTGTAAAGCATAATGCCTTGTTCACCCCATAATCTTTCTCCACTTGATGATATATGTTGAATAGATTTTTGACCATATGAGGCAGAAGTTTCTATATAGTTTGCTGATGTAGAAACAAAACATCCTCCAAAATCATCGGGGATAAGTTCATAGATGTTGTGGTTAAGCGTATCAATTATTGCATAGACGGGTTCGTTCCAAAGAGGGTACCCATTTGTGTCAATTTTAATTATAGCGGTTTTTCCAGCATAAACTGCAAGACCATTCCAATACTTATAAATAGTATTGTCTAAAAAAGAGACAAATAAATTATTATCGCTTGAGTGATGAATCTGTACTTCGGTTGAATAATCGTGTAAAGTTTTAATTTCAATTCCGTCGGTAACCTTATATCCATATTTATCTATATGTTCAAAAACTGGTAGAAATGTTCGTTCAATGTTATAATCAAGAAAACCATGTATTATGAAGGCACCCCCATTTTTATCATCAATAGCAGAAACAACATCACCAATATTTGTGTATTCAGTATCTTTTCTGATTGTTGTTGACCATTGAGCAAAATATACTGTTGAGAATATAAATAGTAATAACAAAGTCTTTTTCATTTAATTTTCTCCTTATTTTGCTTGTAACCCTAACCGATTAATAAGTTGCGAAATACACGCTCCAACTTGCAAGTATATCTTGCGTTTATTTTTTAACTTACTTAATTGTTTAATTTAATCAAATAAAATTTTATGACTATCCAGTTAATATTTTTATTGGAACACAGATCATTATGATAACTATGATTTTTTAAGATCATAATTTATCTTAAAAATCATAATAATCAGCGTTCCTATTTCTTCTAATTATCATTAAAATCGTTTAATGTAAAACAGTTTATTCTTTTCGGAGTTAAACAGATAATCATATAAAATTTTAATGTGATCTGGTTATTATAAACGATCTGTGAGAATCCGCCTGCCCGTCCGAAACAATGTTGAGGCGGGTGTTATTAGCAGCAGCGCGCTATTGCAATTCTTCAGTTATTATAACATCGCCAACAGGCCAGCGTGCTTTGAGTTCTAATGTATCAGGATAAGAAAAGAACCTTTCGGAGAACTCAAATGGTTCAACGGAGCCGTAATTGAATTTTCCGTTTTTATCAGAGTCAATAAAACACCAGATCAAATAATTACCCGGCAGCACTCTTTCAAAATTATAACTTTGATCATCCTGCATCGGAGTAAAATACGTCCTTTTTTTTCTCTCGGTTCCATCCAAGACCACAACAACATTATTGTCAAAATCAGTTAATTGAATCTGCCCTGATACACCGGAGAATTCTCTTCCAGACAAAGTTTCAAGATGAATGGTACTTACTGTATCTAATTGATTTCCCGCCGTATCCCGTATCAATTTACTATCAATATCCAGATCAAGTTTTTTATTTGGTTTTAGCTTGTTAAGAATTTTTATCCGATAAGATGCGTCATCAATTTTGAAAACATCAAAGCTGTAATTTTTCCCTTTATACTTTATCGATACTGCATCTTTAAAATTCTCTGTTGTAATACCATCATTGAAAAACATAACAAAAGATGGGTCTTTGTAATCTATTTTATTTTTCTCAAAACCGGTTTCAATTTTTTTGAAAGA
This sequence comes from Chlorobiota bacterium, assembly GCA_013151565.1. Taxonomy (GTDB): domain Bacteria; phylum Bacteroidota; class Ignavibacteria; order Ignavibacteriales; family Melioribacteraceae; genus SZUA-22. Next base: position 2,243 of record JAADIB010000339.1, on the reverse strand, counting down.
AGGTGCAAGCGTATCGGGTGCAGTACTGATTACAAACTGATAGGAATCAAAAACCATCTCGTTCCCTTTTCTATCAAAAATATTTTTAGCAATAACAAAATGATTTCCCTCTTCATTCAGAGAATCGGCAACGGTAACATAATATTCTGATTTGTTCTGAGTCGGTTTGAAAAAGTGTACAGTTGGTGTTACTTTTTGTGTAGTTGAATCAACTATAATAAAATTATCATTTGTTATTCTTGACGAATCAATACTTTCCGAATATTCAATCAAGATATGATTTTTATCCGTCATTGTAACATTCGAAATGTATGGAGCCGTTGTATCCTCTTTTGTAAGTCTATAATTCATTCCGTTAAATGTTGTTGCTGAGTCTGTTAAAGTTATCTCCGTATAAGGAGCGCCGTACATATCTTCCCCGATATTGTAAATCCTATTATTATTTTCTTCCTTAACAGCAAAGACTCTGTATATTCCATTTGCCAAGCCTAAGAAAAAGAATTCACCGTTATCACCGACTTGCGAAACATTCTTAGGTTTTGCAACTAACGGATTAGCAAATGTATCCGTCTTCATATAAGCAAATATCATCACTCCATTAGGATCTTTATCATATACTCTTCCGCTGATCTTCCCCACATCAAGCTTAGGTCCGGTAGAAAAAGCAAAGTTAACCGCCCGAGCCATATTATTTTTATTATTCAAGTCCTGTATATTCGAACCAATAGAGACAGTATATGTTGTATTTTCTTGCAGCGTATCATCAAAAGTTATCTCAACACTTGTCCCGCTCCAGTCATACCCCAAATTTTTGATTTCCGGGGAGATGAATAAGGCATTCATTATCGACATTTTATCGATATACTCGGAAAAAGTGATCTCCAAATGATCATCATTAAAATTGGTTGTACCATTGGACGGATAAACTTCCAGCACTTCAGGAGGAACTCTATCAATCGGACCGCCAGGCGGAGGTAACTGGTTTGCACACTTGACAAGCAGTAAAGAAACAGAAAAGAATATAAATAATTTATACCACTTGATCATTGTGAACTTCGCCATTTTCTGTAAGCAATCACATTCCTCTGGTGTTCTTTAGATGACCTTGCAAATTTATGTCCGCCGGTTCCATCGGCAACAAAATAATAGTATTTATGATGCTCAGGAAATACCGCTGCTAATACTGCATCTTCTCCCGGATTATTAATTGGTCCAGGCGGCAACCCTGCATATTTATAAGTATTATACGGTGAATCTATTTCAAGATCTTTATAATAAACTTTGTTCTTACTTCTTCTGTCCCTTTTCAGATACTGCACGGTCGGGTCAGCCTGCAGTCTCATTCCCCTTTTCAACCGGTTATAATAAACTCCGGCAATACGTTTGTACTCTGAGCTTTTATTTGACTCACCGTCAATTATGGAAGCCATTGTTAATATTTGGTGTTTATTCATTTTCATTTTTTTCATTGCTTTAATTACATCAGGGCGCTCAAATATCTTATCCATCGCTCTTTTAAGCTTTCTAATAATATCATCAGAAGTACTTCCGTCATAAAAATAATAAGTGTTAGGGAGTAAATATCCTTCCAAATTATTTGCCTTTATACCAAGCGATTTAAGATATTTTTTATCGCGACTTAATGCCATAAACTTCTTTGCATCAATATGCATTTTCTCATGCAGCAATTTAGCTAAATCGTGCTGCCAAATTCCTTCAGGAATTGTAACTAATGTCTGCGCCTCCCCAACTCCTTCAATCAGAAGTTCTATTAGCTGAAAATAATTTTGACCGTTTGGAATGGAATATTTTCCAGCTTTGATCTTTCTTTCGGCGCCGTAAAGAAAAGCAGCTATCTGCATGTTGGTTTTACTAGGAATAATCGACTCTTCATATAAAGAGTCGATTACTGCACTTAAACTCTCACCTTGGTAAACCTCAAAACTTTTCGGTTCTCTTCATAATAATTCGGTGCAAGAAAGGTAAACATTAAAACACCTACAACAAAACTGAAGAAGGCAATGATCAGATTTCTTTCATTTCGAGAAATTTTAATTCGCTTAATATTTTTAACTAAATTACTAAAATTCAAAATTCTTTTATCCATGCATCAAGGTTGGGTTATGGGTAGTACTGGATTTCAACATTATTATCTTCCAATTTACACTTAGACTCGCATTGTTTATAAATCTGCTAGCTATTTTTCTTTTAAAACATTTTCTACTTCTTGAATTAATTTTTCT